>CAMWJY010000106.1 GCA_947174685.1 uncultured Mollicutes bacterium
GTATATATCCCTTTAAATATTAAGAAGATGAAATGAACAATCGGTCTAAATATGATAACCAAGACATTTTTGATAGCGATAAAGCTTTTCTTAATGGCTCTACCAATTGCCTTAGCAACACTAGCTATGGCAGCCAAGATTGTTTTCATAGGTACACCTCCTTATAAATTTATTATACCTCAATCATATATTTTATTCAACTTGCAAGAAATTACAAAAAAATTTGCCAAAAACTAAAGAAACAAATCCTAATTTGTAGAAATATAATTAAAATGATATCACAGGTTTTAATTGATACTGTTTGTCATAATTTTGATTTATCGAGCATAAAACATACTGGTGATAAAATGAAAATTAAACAAGGTGTATTTAACAGAAATGGATTAGAGCTCAACTCAGTAGAAATAGAACTAGAGGGAACTACGCTTATTATGCTAGAAGGATATGGAGCATTTTTTATGTGTGGTGCGTTAGATGTGGATATCTATGGAGATAGAGAAGTATTGTGTGGTAAGGCAGTAAAGGTGAAGACATTAGATGATCTTTTTAACGCAACTGTATTTGATTCTACAAAATATGCGAAGAGCTTAGGCATTGTACCAGGATTAAAGGTATATGAAGCATTTGAGAAGATTCGCTTGGCGCTTTAGTATATTAATTTTATTTGTCTTACTGATTGTTTATGCCTGTAGGTTTTCAATGAGCTATTTTTCGGAAGCTATGGAGGTATATACAGAATCTTTAATTATTGGCTATGCAACTGAGGTTATAGATGAAGGAATTAGCGAGGGAGTAGTAGAACTCTTAGATGGTAAAAGTGTCTTATGTGAAGCCTATGATTCTACAGGTAAGGTTTCCTATGCTTATTTAGATGTAAAAACCATCAATTATCTAAGAAATAATATTTCAAGATATATAGCGAGCTGTGTAGATATAATCAATAAAGGGGAAAAATTTAGTACAGTAAATTTGCCCATTGGGTATTTTTTTGGCTTAAATTATTTTTTCTCGAAGGGCTTTCGTGTTCCAATCAATTTAGAGGTAGTTGGGAATCAAGATGTGGTTATAGAAAAAAGTATTGAAAGCTATGGCTTAAATACGACAGTTTTACAAATCAATATGGTGATTGCCTTAAATATAAGAAGTGTAATCCCTTTTCAAACGAATACTGTTCGAACTAATATTAGTATTCCTGTTGCATTAGAGATTTTAAATAACGATATACCTTATTATCTAGGTATGAATAGAACAAATATAAGCTAGAAATATCGTAGTTTCTAGCTTTTTATTTTGCAAATAAAAAAGTATATAATAAATCTTTTGTATATTTTTGGAATTGTGGTATAATATCACTAGGTGGTAGTATGCTAATAGATAGTAGAAAAGGAAGGTTTAAGGTTGAAAGCAATTATAGAGATGCCTTTAGACTGGAAGCCTTTGAAGAAAAGTATATAGAAGAATGCTTTGATAAATATCTTTATATTGTTGGAGATATTAGCTCTGGAATCCTACGCTTGAAGGGCTTTGATACGAACCCTAAGAGTAAGAATTACTTTGGATTTATTGAGGATTATCTTGAGTTATCCTGTGCTATGGGCTGTCCATATTACATTTTGAAACGCATCCAATCTGATAAAGAATATCAGCATGAGCTTTCTCATCCTAAGGAGCCTAAGACAGATGGATTTGTAATCCATTCTTTAACCAAGGAAAACTTTGATAAGGAAAGTATTGTATTAGAAACTACACCAAAAGGAAGCCCTAATATTGTTATTGAAGCTGAAAAGCTCAATCGAATTCCTAAGGGTGAGCTTACAGGAGATTTAAAGGAGTTAGCAAAACAGGACACTCAGAATAATCCTACTCGTCGTGTTGTAGAAAAGCCTGAGGTTTCTCAAAGCTATGTTTCTAGTAGTCCTGGGTTTGTTCCAAACCAAAACAATAATAAAAACAACAACAATTATAATAAGAACAGAAATAAAAATAGAAAGAGAAATAAAAAGTAAGAATTATGGAAACTTTAAAAATTGAAGATCAAATCAAAAAAATTTTAAATAAAATTCGTCCTTACTTAAACTCTGAAGGAGGAGACTTAGAATACCTTGGCTTCAAAGACGGAATCGTTTATATTCGTATGCTTGGGGCTTGTATAGATTGTGGTGCATTAGATTCTACATTAAAGGATGGAATAGAGGCACTTTTGGTAGAAAATATACCAGAAGTAATTGAAGTGAAAAATTTAGCATTAGGAGATGAAGTAGATGGTCTTTCTAGCTGAAGATAATAAGATTTATCAAGAGTTTTTAAAAATTATAAATACAAGAGCAATTCAGATTATTTGTATTTGCTTATTTTCTATGCTGATGTGTCAAATACTGAAGTTTGTTATATTATCTATAAGAGAAAAGAAATGTGTTTGGAAATATCTTGTTTATACAGGTGGTTTTCCAAGCTCTCATACCTGCTTATGTATGACGCTAGTGACATCTTTATTTTTATTCCAGCTTCATGATATCAATGGTATAGACTGGTCCTTTGCAGTAGCGGTAGTATTTGCGTTAGTTACGATTCATGATTCTATGGGAATCCGTTTAGAGGCATCAAAGCATGCCATAATTTTAAATAACTTTGCAAAAGAAATTCCAGAAGAAGAAAAGCAATCTCTTGGTTATGGAAAGAAGGGTTATCTTAAGGAGCTTTTAGGACATCACTTTTATGAGGTTGCTGGTGGTATTGTTTTAGGGTTAATTGTTGGAATTAGTGGATATTTTATCTTGGTAAGCTTCGTTTAAAAATTCCGGTTTAGGTTTTGCCTAAGCCTTTTCTTTTTGCCTTGAAAGTGGTATAATGAAAGAAATAGGAGGCAATTTATGGAAAAATATTTAGATTTAGATATTTCACAAACAAAACCATTTTTTAATGAAAAGGAGTATGAATCAGTAAAGAAGGACATCCTTGCTGCCCATAAGCTTTTAAGATCAAAACAGGGTGCAGGAAATGATTATATCGGTTGGCTAGATTTACCAGTTGAATACGATAAGAAGGAAGTTGCACAAATTGTTGCGGCAGCAAAGAAAATAAAGGCACAATCTCAAGTGCTATTAGCTATCGGTATTGGTGGATCTTATTTAGGTGCAAGAGCCGCAATTGAAATGCTTAAGAAGTATTTCAATAATCCAGGTGTAGAAGTTATTTTTGTTGGTAACCAAATTTCATCTACTTATGTTGTAGAATTATTAGATTATTTAAAGGATAAGGATTTTTCTATCAATGTAATTTCCAAGTCTGGGACAACAACAGAGCCTGCAATTGCATTCCGTATTTTCAAAGAATATATGGAAAAACGTTATGGCAAGGCTGAAGCTAAAAATCGTATTTATGCTACAACGGATAAGGCAAGAGGTGCATTAAAAACTTTATCTGATGCAGAAGGCTATGAGACCTTTGTAGTTCCTGATGATGTTGGTGGAAGATTTTCTGTACTTACACCAGTAGGACTATTGCCTATTGCTGCTGCAGGTGTAGATATTGAAGTAATGCTTGATGGTGCGACTGCTGCATATCATTTCTACAAGGAAGAAGATGTAGAAAAGAATGATGCTTTAAAGTATGCACTTGTACGTAATTTATTATATCGTAAGGGTAAAAAGCTTGAAATGCTTATTAATTATGAACCAAGATTACAATATTTTGCAGAATGGTGGAAGCAATTATTTGGCGAATCAGAAGGAAAAGATGGAAAGGGTATTTGGATTACCTCAGCATCCTTCTCTACAGACCTACATTCCTTGGGACAAATGATTCAAGAGGGTGAGCGTACAATATTTGAAACAGTTTTAAATGTAGTTGAACCAGTTTCTAATATTGTTATTGAATCTGATAAGGATAATCTAGATGGTTTAAATTTCTTAGCAGGAAAGACTATGGACTATGTCAATAAAATGGCTATGACTGGAACAATGATTGCCCATGTGGATGGTGGTGTTCCAAACATTCGCTTGAATATTCCTAATATTTCAGCATACAGCTTTGGTTATATGGTATATTTCTTTGAGCTTGCTTGTGGTGTATCTGCGTATACCTTAGGTGTTAATCCATTTAATCAACCTGGTGTTGAAGCATATAAGAAGAATATGTTTGCTTTACTTGGTAAGCCAGGCTATGAGGATTTAAAGGCATCCCTAGAGGCAAAATTAAAGCATTAATTTTTGTGGAGAGAAATCTCCACTTTTTTCTTGTCTTTTATGACTAGAAATGATAAAATAACTTATCGAAATAAGAGAAATTGAGGTGCTTTATCTATGGCAGATTTTAAAAGAATAGCAAAATTTGAATTGGTTTCACAAAATAATTTTATAGAGTCTTGTGAGATGGAAAATGCAATAGAAATATACAATCACTTAAAGCTTCCTAAGCGTGCAACTAAGGGATCTGCAGGTTACGATTTCTATGCGCCTTTTGATATTACATTAAATCCTGGACAGACAATTAAAATACCTACAGGTATTCGAGTTTCTATGGAACCTAATTATGTATTAAAACTATATCCTAGAAGTGGATTGGGATTTAAAT
>CAMWJY010000107.1 GCA_947174685.1 uncultured Mollicutes bacterium
ATGATGCAGACTGGACAATGGATGAGGCAATTACAGCAAATATCACAATTGTTGCTCAGTGGAAAGAAAAAGAGACTCCACCAACTCCAGTAAAAGAATATTGGACAGTGACTATAGATTTAAATGATGGTTCAACTCCTACTACGCAACAAGTTGAAAAGGGACAGAAGCTTACTGGTGTAGCAGAACCAACAAGAGAAGGCTTTGAGTTTGCAGGCTGGAAAGCAAATGATGCTGACTGGACAATGGATACTACCATCACTGCAAACATTACCATTGTTGCCCAATGGGATGAAATCACCTTTAGTATAATTTTTGATATGCATGGCCATGGAACAGAGCCAGCAGAAATTACAGGTGTAAAGGCATTACCAGCAGAATTACCAATAGTAGAATCAGTTACTGGCTGGGGATTTGTAGGTTGGTATTTAGATGCTGATTATACTACAGAAGCAGTGGCAGGAGCTGCAATTACATCAGATGTAACATTACATGCAAAATGGGTTTCACAAACTCCTTATGAAGCATTTGTATCTAAAGGTAATTTGATTTATGCTAGTGACTTTACTGATGCTGAAGAAGTGATTTTAAATAGTAATGCTATTGAAGAATACGAACAAGCCTATGGTAAATGGGTTGGAACTATAAATGATTATGATGATTTTGATGATACAAATGATGTTTTCATCCAAAATGGATATTTAAATGTCGTTGATGATAGTGCTAAAACAACTTATGCTCAGCTTGTGTTAGAGCCTGTTTATGCAAGTATTATTGAGGTGAAGGCAGTACTTCAACCATCAACTGTTGCAGGAAGCTGGTCTATATTTACTTTAATGAGTCCTTCTTCTTCCTCAGAATATTTGTTAAACTTAAGAACAAATAGTGCTAAAGAGATTTGTTTACAAACAAGAGTTTATAATGCTACAAAAAAAGAATATGGAGATTCTACCTTACCTGTTAGTGGTGGATTTGCATATGTAGAGAATAAGGATCTTGTGATTGAAGCAACCGTTGACTTAAGTACAGGTGAAATCACTGTCACTCTATCACAAGAAAGTAAAACGCAAACCTTTACTGCCACAATAAATACAGAAGGATATATGGAGCAGGGATTACCACTTGCGTTCTCAGGTGTGAAGGTTATGACTGCAGGGTCAGCTTCACGTAATATCAAGATTGATTGGCTAGGGGCTAGAATTGTTTCTGAAAATATTGAAGCTTTGAAAGAATTTATTTTAAATCAGCTTGAAAAAGATTATGAGGATTATGACAAATCAAAATATACTCAGCAACTTGAACTATTAGAAAAGGCATATGCTGATGGTGTTGCCGCTATAGAGGCAGCTACGACCAATATGGAAGCTTTAATGGCTATGAGTGATGTTTATGAAGCATTTTATGCAATTAAGAGTGATTCAGAGCTTGAAGCAGAAGCTAAGGTAGAAGAAGCTCTTCAAGAGCTTGAGCAATTAAAAGAAGAATACAAGGATTCCTACACAATCACAAAAGATTCTGAAGAGGATTTCTATGCTAATAAAGAAGATTTCGATTACCTATTTGAAAATGCTTTAAGAAATTTAGAGCATCCATCTTCAGTTGAAGATGTGGAAAACGTGGTAGCAAGTGTTCGTAATGCTTTAACAGAAGAAAATGGCTGGCTCCGAAATGATGGAAAAGTTTTAATTGACTTTAGACAATATTTAGTTAATGAAGCAAGAAACTATGGTTATGAAAATGGATATAGTAATAGTATGGCTCAAGTTGAGGAAGAGATTATTACACCATTAGAAGAAAACTTAGTAAATTTAAATACTAAAGCTGAAATGAAAGCAACATATGCTGAATATCTTGAATTGTTTGAGTTGATTGAAACTGATGAACAAATTCTTGCAAAAGCCAAGCAAGATGCTTGCACTGAGGTAGAAGGGTATGCAGAGTTAGCTATTGCAGACTTGGATGATACTTTGGAGATAGATGCAGAACTTATTGTTTTAATTGGAGGCATTAAGGAAAATGCTATACTTGCAATCAATAATGCAACGGACCCATATGAGGCTGTAAATATTAAAGATGCTGCAAGCAGTGAAATGTTTGAATTAGCTGGATATGCTGGATCAGATTTAGAGAATATTATTCTTTCTTCCCAAATCAGCTTAGAAGATTATATCGAGCAAAGGAAAGGTCAATTTGGACCTGAAGAAACAGAAGTTCTTGCTGCTTTAGATCAAGTATTTACTGATCATGAAAATGATTTTGATGAATTAACAACAGTTACGGCTGTTAGAGAAAAATTAAAGGAATTAAAGGGTCTTGTAGATGCTGTTGTTGCAGCGGACCAATTAAAAAAAGATAAAGCATGGTATATTGAAATTTTCGAAGAAATGGCTGCAAATCAGAAGCAAACCATTTCGAGTGTAGCTCTTCAAGAAGAATTTGAGGCTCTAAAGGATGCATGGGTTGCTCAACTTAATAATGCAGCATCTTTTGATGGACTTACAAAATTGTATGACCAAGGAAATGAAGCTTTAGATGTTTTCTTAAATGAAATGCATAATAGAAGCTTTAAGGTAACATTTACAAATGCTGTTGGATGTACATATGTAAAATATGGAGAGAATTTAATTGCTGCTGAAATTCATGTTACTGGTATGGTTGTTACTGGCTATTCTTATAATGATGAAGAAATTAGTGATAATTCTTTACTAGTATATGATAACTTGCAAGTTACTCTAATAATGGAGACTTTAGATAAAGATAGTGTTATAGATTTTGTGGAATGGAAAGCTGAAGACAATAATGGAGATGCATTTGGAGTTTTTGCAGATACTGCGTTCTTTACATTATCACAGGATACTGACTTTGCTTGGTTAGAAGCTAGCTTCTCATCTGATTATAGTATTGGCTGGCAGAGTGGAAACTTTGCAACAGATGGATCTGGTGTACCTATTCTTTTACAAATAAAAGAAAATCTATCCTCTTTAAAACTTCATGTTGGCTTAGCTGATTCAAAATGGAGTAGCGGTAGAACAGGTACAATCACATTCACAAAGAATGGAACTGTAATCAAAGAATTAACTGATGAAAATAAAAATGTAAAGCTTTTAGAAGAAGTTATTTTTGAAAACTTAGAATGTGGAGATGTTATTGAAATTATAGCTCAAGACTTAAATAGTGGTTCAAGAATTTACATTTTTGATGCTGAAGCACATATGGATTATAATGCAGTTCCAAAGACAGTAGCTATTATTTGGGGCGATGATGTAGAACCAACGATGTATTCTCATTTAGAAGTAGTAAAAGCACCAGAAGAAGATCCTGTTGGAGAAGGTGCATTTAAATACTGGTACTATTTAGATGAAGATGGTGAAGAAGTTCTATTTGATAAGAATGAAGAAAATTATTTTAATTCTACAACAGAACCAATCCATATGCTTCCTCGTTTTGCCGAGGCTAATGTTTTTATCACTTATATTAATGGTGATGATGAAGAAGTAGTACCATATTCATTAGGTGATGATGAGATGGGAATTGAAAAGAAAGTTTTAGTAGGATCATCAACAGAAAAGTTTATTGGCTGGTTTGAGGAAGATGCTACTGAAGAATTTGATTACGATAGTGTAGAAGCAGGAATGGAAGTTACCTTATATGCTAAATGGCATGATTTAGGAACAAAGACTACTGAAGAGTCTAAGCTTTATGATTACACTACACTTACTGCACTTCCATAAAACGATTCAAATGATAAAATGATAGAGTATGGCTTTTCTGGTGAAACACTTGAAAAAGGCAAAGGAATTAAAACAAGTAATGAAGCTAAGGATTCTAGATATATTAAAGTGAACTTACCAGCATCAGGTAAAATTATAGTTGTATTTGATAATACAACAACAAATGTTAGAACTGGATTTATTGACACAACTCCAAACAAAACAAATGAAACCTCCTCTTATGGACATGTTTCTATTGGAAAGTCAAATGCTTCTGATCATCATGTTACTTTAACTAGTATCGATCTTGAGGCTGGAACATATTATGTCAATTGGACTGGTAAAGGAATAATCATTGAATCTATTAAAGTTATCTATGAGGTAGAAACAGAAGTTGAATACACTGGTATTAGTGGAACTCCAGTTACTGCATATACTGCTGGGGCTAATTTAGAGTTAGATTTAACTGGTTTAGCTTTAACTACAACAGATAATGATAGTATTGCTTTAACTACAATAAAGGATAGTTTGGTTATTGTTATTGAAAATGAAGCGGATTTTAATGCAGGCGTAGCTGGTACCTATGAAGTATCTATTACATTTGCAAATCATACTAAGCTGGTTTATACAGTTACTGTAGCATAAGCTAATGTAGATGATTGAATAAGGGACTATGAATTCATAGTCTCTTTTCTTTCGTATAAAAGCTAATAAGAATTTTAGGAAAATTCAATATAATCCTTTAAACTTTTAATGACATTTTTTATATAAAGTTAAAAGAATAAATGAAATAAGTAGTAATTTTTTCCAATTTGTGT
>CAMWJY010000108.1 GCA_947174685.1 uncultured Mollicutes bacterium
TTTCAGTAGAACGTAATTCTTTAATTGTGTTATCAGCACCTGAACTAGAATTTAATACTTCATTTATAAACATAAAGTAACCATTTTTGCCATAAGTACTTGCTTTATCATATAAAACAGGCTTTTCAGCGACAACCAAATTAGATACTGCAGGTGCATAATAGTTTGCAGGACATTTATTATCCACATCATAAACTATATCCTTTTTCTTAACAGTACCATCCCAAAACCCAGTTCCTGAATTAAATAATTTAGGCTCTAAAAATTGTTCTGACAATTTATAATTTGAAGTTTGATAAGGCGAAAAAATTGGGACAAAAATAGCCAATAAAATAATCGCGCCTAAAATAAAGAATGCAACTACAGAAGATTTATTTTTTCTAAATCGACGAAATGCATCTTTTAAATATGTCGTAGGCTTTGATTCAAACTTAACATCAGCTATTTTTACTTCTTTTTGGACAAATTTGAAATCATCACTACTAATATCATTAAAATTCATTAATTCTTTATTATCAGCCATTATTTCTTTGCCCCCATTCTAATTCTTGGGTCAATAAAGCCATAAGAAAGATCTAGTATAACTCCTGCCAATAGACCCATCGTTGTAAAAATTGCCATATCAACAAACAAAACATTATAATCCTTTGCATTCAAAGCATCAACAAACAAACTACCAATACCAGTAATACCATACAAATTTTCTAGAATCATCGAACCACTAAGTATTCCTATAAATTCAGCCAAAATTGACGGGAAAATAGGAACCATGGCATTACGCATCGCATGCCTTAAAATTGCTTGTCTTCTTGTTAAACCCTTCGTTCTTGCAAGCAACAAATATTCACTTGACATAACCTCACAAAGCTCAGCACGAACAAAACGAGCATATCCACAAATAGATCCCAACGACAAACAGAATACTGGAATAATATAACCCTTGACCTGTTCTGCCAACGGCATCGAGGATGACGGCCATTGCGTTGGAAGCCATCTATTTTGATAACATAGTATTAACAACAAGAAAGTAATCAATACGAAGGATGGTAGGGAAATCAAAATCATAACCGCTGTAGATATAATATGATCTGTAAGCTTGTTCTTTTTCAATGCCGCCCAAATACCTAATGCTATTCCTATTGGAACAGATACAATGACAGAAAATACATTCAATTTAATTGAATTACCAAGTCGGCTACCTATAATATTTACCGCACTAACATTTGGCTTAATGAAACGAGATACACCCCAATCCCACCTTGTAATGATATTCCCCATCCATTGGAAATATCTTTGCATAACAGGTGGTCTGTAGTAATAATAACTTATTTTCCCTTTGCTATAACTCCAAATTGCTTGCCCCAAATTTTCTTGAGGGGAGCTATAGGATACTAAAAAACCAAGTGAAACTTGATGTTCATAGTAAGGGAACACCTTATCATCAGCTCCAGATTCTTTTGGAAAAGGTAGTAACTCAATTAAAATGAACGTTAAAGAAAGAATAATAAAAGCCGTAATCAAAGCTAATACAATTCTTTTAATTACATACTTTACCATAAAAACACCCCTTTTTTTGTTTTGTACCTAACAAAACAATTTATTCTTAAAATGCAACTTAAAGCAATTAGGTTCCGCACTATCTCATACGGGTTCTAATTGCTTTAAGAAGTTCGTTATTAAGATTATTTAATTCAACTTATTTATCTTTTAAAAGTTTCAAATACGCTTATTAAATCAAGTGCTCCTTCTACACCATTAACAGTAGAAACAAAGTAAACATCGAATCCAAAATCTCCAATGTATTCACTTACTTTATCTGCTGAAACTGTAATTGTATATGTAACAGTGGAAACACCATCTTTTACTACTGGATCACTTTCTACAACTGTAAAGTTCTTTTCATCATCATATACAGATTCTTCAATATATTCATCACGAATACCTGTAGCTTCACGAGCAAAGATGACTAAATCAAGAACCTCAGTAGAATAGTTAGTACCAACTTGAGTAGCAACTGTAACTGTACAAGTAGCACTTCCATCTTCATTCATCACTGGAGCTGCAACATTAGCAGAAATGAATGAAGATCTCTTTCCTTCAACAACTAATGTTGGTACGCTAGCTACAGCCCATAAAGCATCATAAGTCCAACGTAATCCATCATAAACAATATAATCTCTATCAAATGAATTGGTATCAGTTGCCCAGTTAACACAGAAATTACCATTTAAATCTGAAGAAGTTGATAATACCTTCATAAATGAAAGTGGATTGAATGGGTTACCAGAAATTGCACCAAATGATAAGTCATATTGTCCAATCATAGATTTCAAATCAAATACTTCATTTGGATCAGCACCAGCTACCCAATATGTTACTTCAAGTTTAAACTTACCTCCATCAGTAACTGAATCATCGTTAAATGCAGTTTCAAAATATTGCTTAAGTGGTTTACCTAATAAGTCAACATATTGTTGGAATGGGAACGCAAGTTCTAATGAAATAACTGTTGGATTTGCAGATGTACCTGCAGTATATTTGCCATCCATTACTAATTCTTGTAAAGCTAATTTGAAGTATGTTCTTGCAAGGTCAAGACTATAACCATAACCATCAGTATCATCAGTTAAGTAAGAAATAGCATTCTTATGAGCATCAGTTGTATTATAAACAACACCATTTACAGGGTCAGATAGATATTCTGCAGATAGATAAGATGCACCTGGTGTATTACCAATACTTGAAGCAAATTCTAATCTGTTAACAGAATAATTTAAAGCACGTACAAAGTTTGCATTTGATAATGCTGGTTCACAATTCCAAGGAGTTTCATTTTCCTTAAGTGGTCTAGCAGAACCGTTAGGTCCAAATAAAGCATTCCAAGTATCTTGGTCTAAAGCATTAAGATTCATTTTGAAGTTAGTATCACCTTCAGCCATCTTTGTTAATGGATTGTCTCTCCACTCCTTTAAGTAGTCTTGAGCAACTGAACAGCTATCAAGATTTCCTGCAAGATATTCTTTGAATGCAGCATTTTGATCAGTTTTTTGTGCTGTTAAAATATCAATATGAACACCTGGAATAGCATATTTTTCATCTGCATACACATAATTTGGATTCTTCTTATATACGATTTCGTCATCATCCCATTTTTCAAGTACATAAGCACCTAATGCTAATGAGTTATCTACGATGGAAATATTACCATTATCGCTAAAACGTAAATAATTTTCTGGACCACCAATTGTTGTGATAAAGTCTTCAGGAATTGGTTGATATAAACTGCTGTTGAAGAAATATCTTGCATAGAATGCATCAACAGCTTGAACAAATTCATATTCAATCCATGACTTTCCGCCTTCTTCATAGAATTTAATTCCTACCTTATTCCAAGCGTCAGCATTAAATCCGTCTTTAGAAGCATTATAATAAGCTTGTGCTCCTACGATAGCACCATCTGATGAAGAAGCCATTTCTGCACCACGGAAATAATTATTCTTTGCTGTCAATAATAGCTTAAATGTATATTCATAATCAGCAAGTGTAACTTCACGATTATTGAATACCTTTCTACTTTCCATATTAGATAAAGTACTATACTTTAAATCAGCACCAACACGAACAGGAATTCTCCACTTTGTAGCTGTTTTAGCATTAGCATCACCTACTGGTGTAGGCATTGCTGTAGCAAGCTCTGGAACATATTCATAACCATCTTTTGTTTCATTCATAAATGTTGTAAAATAAGAAGCTGAAATATATCCATAAACACTACTTACTGTTTGGTTTTGTGAATCTAGATAATTTGCATCATTTGGATTCTCTGATGTATATGAATGCCAATATCTTTTCCATTCTGGCTTTGATTCAGAATCTAAATCCTTAGTCAAGTTACCCTCAGCTAAAGTACCAAATCCATATCCAGAAATGTAGTTTTCAGCACCTAATTGAACACGCTCATTATATGCAACATAACCACCATTTTCAAATAGTGTTATACCAGTAATACCATTACGAATTGCATAAGCCTCTAATAAGCCCAATATTTCTGTTTTTTCATCCATGCTTAATTCAATGTAGCTTAATAAGCCATTTGCTGCTGGAATGGAATTCATTAAATTTGTCTTTGCAGTTTTTAATGCAGCATAAGCATCAGCATCAGTCTTAGCATCTTCAATTGCTTTTACTCCTGCAGCATAAGCATCCTCTACATCCTTCTTAACAGCAGCTGTAAATTGATCTAATGAACCAATTGCTTTATATGCTTCTGCAAAATTAAGTTTTGCTGCCTTTTGGAAATCAGTTAGTTCTACTGTAGGTGTAACAGGTCCTGGTCCTGGTGTTGGATCTGGATCTTTGTCTTCTTTACAAGAAGCGAAAGATAAGACACCTAAAACTGTAATACCGAATAAGGCAACCTTTTTAAATAAACCTTTCATAATTTCTCCTCCTCTGTTAAAACACTAAAGGAATAAGTGTTATAACATATTTCTTAATAATTTTAGATATAAAAA
>CAMWJY010000109.1 GCA_947174685.1 uncultured Mollicutes bacterium
AGAGAGGTATATATATGAAATTTTCAAAAGGTTTTCTTTTTCTTTCGCTTATAATAGTTTTTCTTTTTCTTGTTAGTTGCGATTTTAATGAAGAAAATAAAAAAAATGATAATGATCAAAATCAAATTTCTTATATTGAGATCACCAGTTCGAATGCAAGTCAATTCTTTAATATGAATGTTTCTATTGATCATCGAAACTATGATACAGGATATATTTTATATTATGAGATTAAGATTAATCTTATAGGAAATTATGAGTTGTCTTCGAATGTAACATTTAAAATTAAAACAAGAGTTGATTATTGGGTTACACATGCAGTTACTACAGTTACACTCACTATGAAAAAAGGAACTAACAATATTTCCAAAAAAGGTTCTATTAGTTTAGCAAAGAAAGTTTCTCAAATTAATAATTTAGCTATTTCGTGTGAATGTATTGAGGCAAGTGGTAAAATTAAATGATTTATATAGATTTCAAGTTAGAAGAGATAAGTGAAAATACCTTATCTCTTTTCTTATATTTATGGTATAATAGGAGTACTTGCTTTTTAGGAGTTGTGGTTATGAGATTAGAGGTTAAAGATACCTATTTATATCTTAATAATAAACCTTTCTTTTGGTTAGGAGATACTGCTTGGCTATTGTTTGAAAAGCTAAGCCTAGAAGAAGCAAAAAAGTATCTAGATAATAGAAAGAGTTTAGGGTTTAATGTGATACAGTGTGTCCTTGTTCATACCTATAAGGATGGTTTTTTTACCTCTGGAAAAACACCACTTTCAATAGAGTATTGGGATGAGGTAAAGAATATTGTTTCTTATGCAGAAGATTTAGGGCTCATTATGGGGATCCTCCCTATGTGGGGCGCTATGGTTAAGAATAATATAATTCACAAAAATAATATAGATCGATATACTGATTTTATAATTGATTTATTTAAGCCTTTTAAAAATATTGTTTGGATATTAGGTGGAGATATAAGAGGAGATGAATTCTTTTCTTTATATGATCATTTTGGTAAAAGCTTAAAGAAAAAAGATCCTTCACGTTTGATTACCTTCCATCCTTTTGGAAGGACAGGCTCTTATCAGTGGTTTAAGGATTCTAGTTGGATTGATTTTCATATGTTCCAATCTGGACATAGAAGATATGATCAGGTAAAGCTAAATGCCTGGGATGATAAATTGAATCACGATGATGTTTTTGGTGAGGATAATTATAAATATGTAAGAAAAAATAAAAGCTTAACATCAAAGCCATGCTTAGATGGAGAGCCATCCTATGAAGGAATATTACAGGGCTTGCATGATATTAAAGAGCCTTATTGGCAGGATTATGATGTAAGGCGATATGCCTATTGGTCTGTCTTAGAAGGAGCTTGTGGTTTTACCTATGGAAATAATGCGATTATGCAATTTCACAAGAATGGAGAAGATGGCTCCTATGGAGTTCGTGAGGATTGGATGGAGGCACTGACTATGCCTGGTGGTAAAGAGATGCAATACTTAAAAGCTTTAATGCTTTCATTAGATTTTACAAAGGCAAAAGCTTGTCCTGAACTGGTTTTAAATCCTATGCCTTTTTATGAGTATATATCCGTTTTTGCTGGTATAGACTTTATCCTTTGTTATGACTATTTAGGAAAAGAATTTACTTTAAATATAGAAGATTATAAAAATAAGAAGCTTACTTGTTATTGGATTAACCCAGAGGATGGCACAAGGGTTAGCTTTGGCAAAATTGAAGGAAAGGAAAATATAACAGTTAAGCCAGAAGAAAGAGAGAACTCTAATGACTGGATTTTATTGTTGGTAGAGGAAAAATGAAAAATTTAACCTTATGTAAGATTTTAACCTTTGTACGTTTTTTTGCAGAAGCTTTATTCTTCCCTTATATTAGTCTATACTTCAGCTCAAAAGGGTTAGATGTATCACAAATTGGTATCTTGATTGCTGCTATTCCAATCACTTCTATAATTTGTGCTCCTATCTATACAAAGCTTTGTACAAATCCTAAAAAGACAAGATGGGTATTAATGATTATGTCTTTTGTAGAGGCCATTTTTGTTGTTATATTAATGCTTGCAAATAATTTCATATTTTCTTTGATTGGAATCATTTTGGTTAGTATGATTTCATCATCCAATTACGGAATGATAGATTCCTTACTAACCTTAATTGCAGAAGAGGAAAAGAAAAGGTATACCTCAGTTCGAATCTATGGGTCAACCTCGTATATGTTAGGAGTATTTATTTCAGGCTTTATTACAAAATATACATCCTATGTTGTTTCCTTTTCAATTGCTTGTGGTTTGTTTATTTTAGTTTCTGTATTATATTTTATTATAAAGGTTCCGGTACATAAGGAAGAAGAACAGGAAAAGCCTAGGCTAAAGGAATTAGTATCCAATAAATTTTTTATTGGTTATGTTCTCTTTTATATTTTATTTCTTGGTTCTATGCAGGTTGGAGATGATTTCTTTTCCCTTTATATGGAATCTAAAGGTGGAGGAGATTATTATAATTTGGTCAGCTTTGGCTTTATCGGCATTGAGATTATCACTATGCTTTTATTAAATAGGTTTGGCAAAAAGCTGGGAATAAAGCTATTCTTTGTTGCAGCTATACTTTTAGTTGTTAGAAATTTAGCCCACGGAATAGGAGACACCTCCTTATGGTTTATTGTAGCCTTCCAAATGCTAAGAGGAATCATTTGGGCGATTGCATTATACTTATCAAGTACATTTATAAGTGAGCTTTTAGGATATAGATTGGCATCTCAGGGTATAATAGTAGTGATGTTAGGTATGCAAATTTTTAGTGCCACTTTCAAAATTAGTGGTGGATATATTATAAAAATTATAGATTACTCTAACTTCTATTTGATCTTGTTATGCATTTCCGTTTTAGCCCTTGTTTACTTTAGTTTTTATTATTTGGCATACCAAAAATATAAAAATAAGCAAAAAGAATCTCAATTATCTGTCGAAATGTAAATTATTGAAACGTTTTCATGAAAATGATTGAAAATTGATTTTCATTATGATATAATTATAATGGATTGTGAGGTGGTTTTTTATGGCAAACACTACTATATATGATGTTGCTGGAGCTGCAAAGGTCTCTTTAGCTACTGTAAGTAGAGTTATGAATAATCCAGAAAAAGTAAATCCTGAAACCAGAGAAAAGGTATTACGCGTTATAAAGGAACTAGGATATCGCCCTAATGCTATTGCACGTGGACTAGCAAGTAGAAAAACCACAACAATTGGTATTATTTTAGCTGATGTTTCTAGATCTGCTACTGCGCAATTGTTAGGTGGAATTCAAGATATTGCCAAGAAATATGAATATTCTATAAAATTGTTCTCTATTGGAAATGATGAGGATATTACAGAAGCAATGCGTACTGTAATTGCAGAGCAGGTTGATGGAATTTTGTTCTTAAATGATGAATTAGAAAAGGAACAAATGAAAATTGCAATGGATGCAATCAAGGATGCAATGATACCTGTTGTTTTATCCAATGTGTTCTATGAGGAAGAGGATATTCCTTGTGTTGCAATCAATTATGAGAATGCAACCTATGAGATTACAAAGAGAATGCTTGAATATGGTAGAAAGAATGTTTATCTATTTACAACTGCTAGAAGATATTCTGTAAATACTCAAAAAGAAGTTGGCTATATGGATGCTATGAAGGAAGCAGGACTTGAGCCTAAGATTTTAAGAACTAGTGGTGATGTTTCTGTCAATTCTCTTCATTTTAAAGAGTTCTTCCAGGATAATAAGATTGATGGTGCAATTGCCGTACGTGATAGTATAGCAATCAGCTTTATGAATGTAGCACAGGATCATGGCGTAAGCATCCCAGATGAAATTTCTGTAGTTGGCTTACAAAATACAAAATATGCAATTTTATCTCGTCCAACCTTGACATGTGTAGATACACCGGTGTATGATATAGGTGCTGTTTCTATGCGTCTTCTAACTAAGTATATGAAACAAGAAGAAGTAGGAAATAACAGAGTATTATTACCATATCGCTTTATTAGACGTAATACGACAAAATCATAGTTTTGATGATAAGAACTTAAGTAGAATTAACAAGCTTTGTTTTAGAGAGTCTGTGGCTGGTGAAAACAGACCAAAGGGTTAATTTGAAATACACTCTTGGAGAAACAAACATTTTAAGTGTCATAGCTTTATGCTATGGAACTAAGGTGGTACCGCGAAAAATTTCGTCCTTAGGAGTTTATCTTAAGGGCGTTTTATTTTTAAAGAAAGAAGGAGAAATATTATGGGAATTTATGAAGAATTAGAATGGAGAGGGTTAATTAAGGATGTATCAGACCCTTCTCTAAAAGAAAAATTAAATGCAGGAGGAATGACCTTTTATATTGGAACTGACCCAACAGGGGATAGCTTACATATAGGACATTTTTCAAGCTTTTTAATCTGTAAAAGATTAAAGGAAGCAGGACATCATCCAATTGTTTTAATTGGTGGGGCAAC
>CAMWJY010000110.1 GCA_947174685.1 uncultured Mollicutes bacterium
ACTATATACTTGATAGAAAAGTTAAAGCATCTAAAGACTAAGAAGTGATTTTTTTATGCAACCATTTTTACGGGTTGCTTTTTTTATAGAAAATATAGATGCCCTTTAAAAAGAAAAAAAGGCTATAAAAGCCTAAAGTTTAAAAACTAAGTTTTTTACAGTCCTTTTTTATACTTTTTCTACAGGAGCATTATTCTTAAATAATGTCTTGCACTTATCTACAGTTTTTGGGACTAAATCTATTAATTTCTCTGCTATATGGGTACTTTCATCTATTGAAAGTAGGCTTACCTCACCATGACTTACAACTAGAAAGGCAATCGGTGTAATCCCAAAGCCACCACCAGCTCCACCACCGAATAAAACCTCTTCTTTACTTGAGTTTGGCTTGATATCACTACCACCACTGACAAAGCCTAAATGCAGCTTTGATACAGGTAGTATTAGTGTATCTCCTTCCGTGATTGGTGTTCCAATAATCGTGTTGGCATCTATCATTTCTTTAATTTTATTCATTGAAACATTTAACAAATCTGTAATGTTACCCATAATATCATTTCCTTATCAATATTGCGGTAAGAAGGCTAATAAGATCTGCTTTAACACAAATAAAGTAATCAATATTTTGGTAATGTTCATCATAAATAAGCTTTATATTTTTATTATCTACTATTTTAAAATGATGATTAAAAAATGCATGAATCTGGTTAGAAACCATTAAATAGGCACCATTTTGTATAGGGTTTAGATAAAGTTCCTCTTTTGTAAACCTAGCCATGTAAAACATAGTCAAGCTGGAATGTTTAAATAGTCTATTCAAATAGTGTCTTTTATTAAATAGCTTTTTAAAATCATCTCGTTGTTGCTGCTTGTTTTTCAGCTGTTCACTTTCTAAAGCCTTTGATATTAATCTTTGATGAGGTATAACAAATCTTATTAGTCCAATTTTAGCATCTATTTTAATGGTATCATTCGCACTTTTTACATTGACTTCTATATCAATAGCCAAAATAACGATTAATATAACAAAAATAAAGATGGCTAAATACATATTCTCACCATCTTTAGTATTGACTATTATTTGACAATTATTCTAAATTTTTTATAATTTCTAAACAAATTGTGCTAGACCTCTTTGCCATTTCACTTTCGAAGGCAGTATAATCAGCAATCTGATTCGGTTTTCCTACTATATCTGAAACAAAACGAAGAACTATAAAATCCACTCCTGCTCGTACACACACCTGGGCTACAGAGGCTCCTTCCATCTCGGCAATACAAGGCATAGCTATATCCACCTTAGAAAGCTGTTCTAGACTTGAAACAAAGGAATCTGCAGAATAAACCCTTGCTTCCTTATAATTTAATCCAATTCTTTTTAAGATCTGCTTTACTTTGATGATGCCTTCTAGATTTGGCATAAAGGTTTTAGGCATTCCAGGAACCTGACCATATGCATAGCCAAATTGTGTAGTATCTACATCAGAATAGGATAACTCTCTTGCAATAACGATATCCTTCGTTTCTACGCCTGTAATTCCTCCAGCAATTCCAGTATTTAAAATAAAAGCACAGGAATAATATTCTATTAAAATGGTAGTAGCCATAGCGGAGTTTACCTTGCCAACTCCTGACATACATAATACTACCTCCTGTGAACCAATACGGCCTTCATAAAACCTGATTCCACAAATTTGATTTGTATTTTGATTTTCTATAGCCTCTCTTAAAATTGAGGCTTCCTCTTCCATTGCTGCTATAATACCTATCATATTACCAACTTCCTTTCCCTAGCTCCATTTTATACTAAAAACTTAAGCTGTAAAACCAAATGGTCGCTCTTCGTTTTTCCACCAACTGTTCCCACATAAAAGCGTCCCTTATGACGTACACTTATCACATCATCTAAAACAACCTGCTTACTTATAGACTGACAGACTATATGATTAATCTGTACTAATCCTTCAGTAATCATTTCTGAGGCTTCATTTCTAGATAATTTATAAGCAGAGGCAATAACGACATCTAAACGTAAGCTAGAAACAATATGCTTCTCTTCTCTTAACTCACGTTCTATACTGAGTCGTTGTTTTACTTCTTTTAACTCTATACCTACACCACTTATGGTTTTAAATTCACTTTCTATATAAGCAGATATCTCTTCTGTACAGGCAAAGTAAGTTGCTTGTCCCATACACACAATATCTCCAATGCTTTCTCGTTTAATTCCTAAGCTCATTAAGCTTCCTAGAATCTTTCTGTGGTTTAATTCTAAATATCTAGAATTATACTCAATTTCATAAACCTTGATTTTAAAGGCATTCGCTTTTAAATCCGCAGGTAAAAATAAGACGCGTTTATGCTCTGCCCCATCAAACCCACCATCAAATAGAATTTGAACATCCTTAGAATGTAGCGTTTCTATATAAGCAAGCCTTGCTTCATCTAAAAAGCTCGTTAAAACAACTCCACCTTGACTAGCCTTATTCAAATTAGATTCCATTTGCTTATAAAAAAACTCTAATTCTCTATCTGCCATAACATTCGTCCTAATCGCACAGTTGTAGCACCTTCAGCGATGGCCTCCATATAATCTTCACTCATTCCCATAGATAGCTGGTCTAGGTTCAAGCCAAGCTTTTCATTCATTTCTAGCATTAAGCTTCTCAAAGATGCAAATTGCATTCTTTTTTCTTGAGGACTACTTTCTCTTGTTGTCATCATCATAAAACCAACAATATGTACCTTAGAAAGCTCTAAAACCTTTTTTAGGAATGCCTCACATTCTTCTATAACAATTCCATCCTTGGATTCCTCTTGATTGATATTAACTTCAATAAAACAATCCAATGGTCTATCTCTTTCCTTTTCAATAATACTGGCTAGCTTCAAGGAATCTAAAGAATGAAGAACATCAATTTTAGATAGCACTTGCTTTGCCTTATTGGTTTGAAGATGTCCTATAAAATGCCAGCAAATATCTTCTTCCTTTAAGGCTTCATATTTTCTTAAGAAAGAATCTACTCGATTTTCTCCAAAATGATGAATCCCTAAAGAAAATAATTTTTTCATATCCTCTGTATCTACATATTTTGTGGCAGCAACTATTCTAACATGATTTGATATGAAATTCAATTTTTCTTTTATATCTTTTGCTAAATCCATAATGCCTACTCCTTATTTATAAAGAAAGAGATGATTTCTCATCTCTCTTTCTTTATGTATACAGATACCACCTTGAATTACAACTCTTAAACAGCTACTTTATTAAAATTATAGCTTTTCATCAACAGCATAAACTCATCTGATAAAAAGCCATATAATTTTAAAAGCTCTTGTTTTAACTCCTCTAAACTGCAATTCTCTCTCAAGTCATCAGCTAAAAATACCAATAAAATATCTACCTTATTGAGTTTATAAATCTCATTTATGATAAAGCGATAAATCACATGCTTGTCCTTACAATAATGATAAAGACATTGACATTTTTTGATTTCTTTTAATAGCTCTGATGTTTGACAGATCATATCTGTTACTTGCATTTAAGCTTCCTCCCTTGATTTATATTTTTAACAAATTCAAGAAAGAAAGTTTGTCGAAAGAAATTTGAAATATAAAAATGATAAAAAATCTTTTAGCGTTGGATTTCTATATGGTCTACTGCCTCAGCAATTTCCCCATCCTTTTGTAAAATACTACAATTTTGAGGCTTTACAAGTACATGCTTTGCCTGATAAAAATGAATATATTTTTTACAAATAAAACGATGTAGACCTAAAAATACAATTGGGAATACCAATAGTAATTTCCTTAGCTTTATTGTATGAACAATACAAATATCTAAATGATCATCTTCTCGTTTGGCTAAAGGAGTAATCTTCATTCCTCCACCAAAATAACAACCGTGGTTACAAACAAAGAACCAAACATTTTCATAATGGTGAGAAGTACCATCTATTTCTATATCTAAGGTATAAGGCTTAAAATTCTTAAACACACGTAATGCTACCTTAAAGTAAGATTCCTTTATTTTTAGTCTTGCATTCTTTAGCTGCTCTATACAAACGAAGGAATCAACGCCCATTCCAATGCCATTGATAAATACATAATTCTCTTCATCATTGATGGTGAGCTTAGGAAAGTCATTCACTAAATGCGTAATTTCAAATAACTTATGCTTCTTATAATCTCTTGAAAAATCATTCCCTCTACCGCAGGCCTTCACAAAAACACGATAAACAATAGGATTCGGATAAATTTGATTAAAATAATAATGTAAGGTGCCGTCTCCTCCAATTAAAACTAATTGATCCTCTTTGGTTAGCTTTTGATGAAACTCCAGTTCATGCTGTTCAATATCAAAAATACTAAAGGAAACATACTCCTTCTTTTTCCTTTTAAATTTCTTTCCTAGCTTTTTTGCCTCTTTAATAGGTCTTCCTCTGTTACTCTTATCGTTATATAGAAT
>CAMWJY010000111.1 GCA_947174685.1 uncultured Mollicutes bacterium
TTTATTATGATTGAATTGCTTTACAATTCTATTGTATATTCCACAATGTAGTGGTAATCCCTTATCTATAGGAAGATTGTTTGTAGATTCAAATTCTAACACTTCCCCACGATCTGGAGATATAAACTTAATTTTTTTATTTTTTGTTGGTTTTAAGGTACAATAGGAATACATATTAATTGTAACATTTAAAACACATCCTCCAAATTCATCACAAAATGGAGAGACATCTGTTCCTCCACCAGCAAAGCCTAAACGTAGTGGTGTTTTAGATCGTATTATCATTTCATTCACCTCAATTGTTAATTTCTTCAAAAAAACTTATAACATTATTCTTGAATTTCTCAAAAGTAAAATGATCTTTAACTCTTTGTTGGGCAGCCAATCCATACTTATTTCTTAACTCTTCATTCTGTCCTAACAATTGGATTGCTTCAGCAAAAGCCTTTGCGTTACTATTTTCAACCTCTATTCCAGTTACCTGATTTAAGCTAACATAATTTACTCCACTGCCTGGAATTGTAAAGGTAATTGCCGGATGCTTAAAATACATCCCTTCTGCCAGGGACAAACCAAAGGCTTCGTTTTTCGTAATAGATGGAAATGCATAAATATCCATAGCTAAATAATAAGCCTTTAAAGTAGTATCGTCCACCTTGCCTAAAAATATTACTTTAAAATCATCCTTAGCTTGTACTTTTAACTCTTCAGTCAAAGGTCCCTGACCAGCAATATAGATTGCATATCGATCATCTAAATACTTAGAGGCTTCAACGAGATAGGTTAAGCCTTTATATTTTACATGCCTTCCAACCGCAAATACAATAATCTTATCCATATTGTCTTTACGAATCTCACATGCCATTTCTTTTGTTTTTTCATCGATTTCTAAGCGATTTTCATTGATACAGCTTGGAATCATTGTAATTTTATTTTGATATTTTTTTAAGGTTTCACTAAACTGACTATAAGAAGGTGATGTACAAATAATGTGCTCTGCCTTATTTAATAATCGTTTGGTTTGTCCTTTAAAAAACCTACGAACTATTTTTTGTTTTACTATATCTGTATGATACCAAACAATTAAAGTTAGCTTTAGCTTTTTAATTAGCTTTAACACATAATGCTGAACAAACGGGTTTGGAAAATGAAGAATAATACATTCTGGCTTAAATTCTTTTAATACTCTTTTTAATTCTTTTTTGTAAGAAAACGAAATAGACTGAGATAATATCTTTTTCCATACTCCGCATTTTATAACTTCAATTCCATCTATTATTTCATATTTAGTTTTAGAATCTTCACTAAAACAAATCACCTTTTGTTGATACTTTTCACTTAAAGATTCAACAATATCATGACAAGTCTGTTCTATACCACCGATGTGTGGCTTATAGTAGTTTGGTATATGTAAAATTTTTTGCATATGAATCACCTATTCGATAAACATCTCATACTTAAAAGTCACATCATAAATATCGTATTTGGAAGGAACCAAATATAATTCCCTTATTCCTGCTCGATATCCGGCTTCTAAATCAGATAGCTTATCCCCTATTACTACACTATTTTGTACATCAAGCTTATACTTTTCAACAGCTTCTAAAAACAAGCCTGGCTTGGGTTTTCTACAGCTGCACTGATCCTCTGGCTTGTGAGGACAATAAAACGTCTCTTCAATTTCAATGCCATTATCCTTTAAAATCATCTTCATATACTCATCAAGCCTTAAGAAATCATTCTTTTTATATAATCCTTTACCGATACCAGCTTGATTGGTAACTACAAAAATTAAATATTCTTGATCTTGATATTTCTTACAGGTTTTTACAATGAAATTTGTTAAATGAAATTGTTCTTTGGTATGGACATGCCCATAGTCAATATTTACAACCCCATCTCGATCCAAAAATAAAGCCTTTTTACCAGAAAAATCCTTTTGTGCCTGCTCATAATCCTCAGGAATTCCGATATCTAAAAAATAAGCATCACTTAAAAAGGCCTGAATAGATAATTCATGCATATAAACCTCAAAGAAATCTTTTTCTAAAGAAAATTTCTTTTCTAAAGCATAATTCTCAAAAACATTCTTAGGTAAATAGTAAATGCCACCATTAATAAAGCCCTTGTGAACGAACTTCTTTTCTTCAAAGCTTTGGATCCGTTTATTTTCATCAAAAATAACCTCTCCATAGCGATCAAAATCAACCATTTCCTTACAAGCGATACTAATTCTATTTAGTTTGGCCATTTGTGTATAATCAATACGAAACATCGTATCTCCATTCAGTACAAAAACAAAATCATCATCAATATACTGCATTGCCTGCTGCAGACATCCTCCAGTACCTAATGGTTCCTCTTCCACTGAATATACAATTTCTATATCCTTATAGCGATTCTTATAGTGATTCATAAGCACTTCTTTTTGGAAGCCTACTGCTAAAACAACCTTGGTAAAATGATACGCATTCAAGTTATCTAATATATAATTTAAAAATGGTCTTCCACAAACGGGAGCCATTGGCTTTGGCACATCTGATACAACGCTTCTAAGGCGTGTTCCAAATCCCCCTGCTAGAATGATTGCTTGCATTGGTCTATACCATCCTTATCTTACTCAGCACCCTTACCAAATAAAACTGCTGGAATCGTCTTTAATACTAACCAAACATCATACCAAAATCCACGCTTGTTGACATACTCTAAATCCATTAGTATTTGTTCCTTAAAAGATGTATTAGCTCTACCACTGCATTGCCAAATACAGGTCAATCCTTGTTTCACCAACAATCTTTGTCTTTGATAATCATCCATTTGATCTATTTCTCTTTGAATCATTGGTCTTGGTCCTACTATACTCATTGTTCCATTGAGTATATTAAAAAGCTGTGGAAGCTCATCTAAGCTTGTCTTTCTTAAAAATTTACCAAACCTAGTTACTCTTGGATCGTTTTTCATCTTAAAGGTTCCTTCACGTTCTGATTGAGCCATAAGCTGTTCTATCTCAGCATCAGCCCCAACGCGCATAGATCTAAATTTATAAAATTTAAAAGGTTTTCCATTTCTTCCTATTCTTTCTGAAACATACAATGCTGGTCCTTTTGACGTACACTTAACTAAAATAGCTATAATAATCAATAACCATGACAATAAAATTATTCCAAACAGTGCGCCAAAAAAATCAACACATCTTTTCAAAAAAGAATAGATTGGCTTTTTTTTATACTTTACTTCTACCAATTCTACATTACTCATAATAACAGCTCCTAAACATTTATTTTAATTCTTTTTAAGATATTAAAAATCAACATCTTAACTTAGAATGTAAAATAAATCTAGTTTGTGTCCTATTTATAGTATTGATAAAAAGACAATATTTATTTATATGAAATCTGTTTATCTTTATTTTTTGAATTTTTTCTACTAAAAATCTAGGTAGAACAATTGTAATCGTAATAAGAACGAATGCAATGAAAAGGGCAATTTGGGTAACACAAAGAATGATTTCGGTTAAAGAATGATGACTTAAAGCCTCCATCACTTTATTTAAAATAAAAGAATGCTGAACAAAAAGCATGGTGTAGACATCTAATTGATTACATAGGATAATAACATATTTACTTGACCATTCATATAAACAATCAATTCCGATTCCACATTTATGTAAACATAAAAGAATAAAATAAGCTACTGCCACTCCTAGTAAAGTTAAAAAGATAATCTTCATTTTCTTAGAATAAATAGAGGCAATACCTAAAAATAAAACAGCAAAAAAGATGATAAAAATGTTGTTTTGTATAAATGTT
The DNA here is from genome assembly GCA_947174685.1 of uncultured Mollicutes bacterium. GTDB lineage: Bacteria > Bacillota_I > Bacilli_A > Acholeplasmatales > Anaeroplasmataceae > Pelethenecus. Next base: position 3,810 of record CAMWJY010000111.1, read on the forward strand.
AATAAATATTCAAGCATTCCATTCATCCCCTTTGGTATATTTTTCCAATATATCTATTTTACCATTCTTAATCAATAGAAACAATAAATATAATAAAAATAATGCAAAATTAATAAATTTATTACAGTTTTTGTAAAATTATGAAAGAAAAAGTAAATTAAAAGTCACTGTAAAACAGCTTCCTTCATTCAATTTAGATTCTACTTCTATTTTCCCATTCATAAAATGTACAAGCTTTTTCACAATATATAGTCCTAATCCCGAACTTTCTACATCAGTATGAGCTAAAGCTCTTTCCTGAGCAAAAGGCTCAAAAATATGCTTTTGAAATTCTTCACTCATTCCATAACCTGTGTCCTGTATTTTGAAAATGTAATTTGAAGACTCTTCATCCTTTGGCTGTTCTAATACCGTAAGAATGATTTTTCCCTTGGGCTCAGTGTATTTTATAGCATTAGATAGCAGATTGGTTAAAATTTGAATTAAGTAAAGCTGATCTACTATAATTTTATTATGCTTGATTTGAATGCTTTTTTCAAAAAATATATTTCTGCTTAGCATTTGAGGCTCAACATGATTTAAACAAGAATTAAGAATCTCATAAAGATTTTCTATAGTATTTGTCAATTCTATTTTATTACTA
>CAMWJY010000112.1 GCA_947174685.1 uncultured Mollicutes bacterium
CTCTTTATTCTTATTAATTTATTATTATAACAATGAAAAAAATACTAGCAAGGTAAGAGAATTAAAAATGGAATTCCTTAAAAAGTATTCGAATTTAACAGAGTTTGTAAATGATTTAAATGAGTTATAATATGGACGAGAGTAACCCTCTCGTCCTTTTCTTAATGAAATGATGAAAAAGTAAAAAAACTTCTTGAAATTATAAAATCTTGTGCTATAATAATAATGCACAAAAAAATTGCCGCAGTAGTACAACGGTTAGTACCTATGCTTGCCATGCATATGATGGCGGTTCGATTCCGCTCTGTGGCTCCAATGAAAAAGCAACTTACGTCAATTGTCGTAAGTTTTTTTATTTTCTATGATGCCTAATGGAAATAGTATTTACCAATTTGATTATCCTGTGATATAATGATTGTGAAATCAATAACTATTTTTGATGGAGGAAACTATGATTCAAGAATTTAGCGTAGACAATATGAATACAATGGATGCAATGCATGATGCTATAGTGACAAATATAAGTATTCATGAAAATATTTTAGAAATAGAATATGATAACTTAGATATTGCAGATCCAGAAGGTAAACCTCTTTACCCATTTAATAAGGTTACAATTAGCTATGAAATGCAAAGATATAATGAGCATTTCCCATGGTGTGAGGTAACAGTTTATCCTGAAAGAAAAAACAAGTACAAGTATATTGAAATAGAAAAGCTTATAGAATTAAGTAAGAAAATGAGATTGGAGTCATATCTTTATAGAATAGATAGCTTTAAGGGCTTAACATTAGTATTTGATTTAAAGGGACCTAGAAAATGGTGGAGTGTAGAAATTTTTTTAGATCCAATTAAAATAACCTACAATTGGGAAGGAGAACCCACTTATTTTTATGAGTAATTATGAAGGTTAAGCTATGAGTATAGAATCTGAAGTTTTTAAGAAAAGGAAATTCTCTAAGGATAAGCTTTTATCCTATGGATTTAAAAAAGATAATACTATTTATTCTTTTTCTAAAGAGATGAGTAATGGTTTTATTGCTGTTATAGAATTTAATGAACAAGAAATTCTTACGGGAAAAATAATGGATCCAAGCTTAGATGAGGACTATACTAATTTTCGTGTGGAAAGTCTTAAGGGTGAGTTTGTAAATTCGATTAGAGAAGAGTACAAAAGTATATTATTTGATATTGCTGAACATTGTTGTGAGAAACAATATTTTATTACTCCTCAAACCAATCGTATCGCAAAAACGATTATAGAGACCTACCATAATGAACCGGAGTTTCTTTGGGAATCCTCTCCAGATTGTGCCATATTTAGACACCCTGACAATCAAAAATGGTATGCCTTAATTATGTATATTAATAAAAATAAAGTAGACAAAAAAGCATTTGGTATGGTTGAAGTTTTAAATTTGAAAATAAAAGAAGAGGAATTGAGTGAGCTTCTTAATCAAGATGGCTTTTATGAAGCTTATCATATGAATAAAAAGAAGTGGATTACAATTGTTTTAGATGATACAATACCTGATGTTAAAGTGATAGAATATATTAAAAAGAGTCATATTTATACAAGTTAGTAAATTTTTTCTAGGAAAATAGCTTTTTTCCTAGATTTTCTTGTTTAAATGATTTAAAATAGTATATGTAAGCGTTATTATTGAATTTGAGGAGGAGTTATATGATTATAGATGAACTCTTAAATGAGATAAGTCAGTTAGCTGGCGTTGAGGCAATTGCGATAGGTGGCTCTAGAGCAAGTGGCTATGCTGATAAAGCTTCTGATTATGATGTTTATGTCTATTATAATAAACCAATTTCTCCAGAGGAAAGATTACCTATTTTAAAAAAATATTGTAAGCAGATTGAATGTAATAATACCTATTGGGAAACAGAAGATAATTGTATAATGAATGACAGCATTCCCATCGATATAATTTATAGAAATCTGAAATTTTTTGAGGAGGGATTAGAGGCAGTAGTTTTTCAGCATAATGCTTATAATGGATATACTACCTGTCTTTGGCATAATGTATTACATTCTAATATTTTTAGTGATAAGAACGGCTCTTTTAAAAAACTGCAGGATAAGTTTAATATAGAGTATCCAGCACAGCTCCGTTCTAATATTATTTCTAAAAACAGAGCATTGCTGCATGGATTTTTGCCAAGCTATTTTGATCAAATAGTAAAGGCAATAACTAGAGAGGACAAAGTGAGTATTAATCATAGGACTACAGAGCTTTTAGCTAGTTATTTTGATATTATTTTTGCTTTAAATCATATGACACATCCAGGAGAAAAGAGACTTATTTCCATTTGTAAAAAGGAGTGTAAAATACTCCCTGAAAAATTTGAAGAGAACTTAAATATATTGCTTGAAAATATGTTTAAGAGTTCTGATGTGTTTATAAAAACTTTAAAAGATATTATTGAGAAGCTTGAAATTATCATTGTAGAGAATTAAAGAAGGAGGGATTATAGTGATAGCTAAAACAAGACAAATTACTGGTGCAGTTTCTACTACAAGCTTGCCTACACTTAGATATTTAGAGCCAGAATATATTTATATGGCTATAACCAACGCTAGATGTGCTGAAAGTGACATTTTTGTGAAAGTTGGAGATAAGGTTAAAATTGGGCAAAAACTTGGTGTAAGAAAAGGACCATTTTTTGAACAGCCTATTCACTCAACTGTTTCAGGAGAGGTTGTAGGCTTTGTTAAAAAATTCCATCGTAGTGGAAAGCTAACTGAATTTATACAAATCAAAAATGATAAGAAGGATGAATGGATTAGTCCTGAAATTCCAAGAAGTGATGAGGAAATTGATCAATTAACCTTAGAGGACTTCGCAAGGATTACAAAAGAGGTTTCTTTAGTAGGATTGGGTGGTAGTTCATTTCCTACCTATATTAAATTCCAAACAAAGGATCCAATCCATACGATTTTAATTAATGGTGTTGAATGTGAGCCTTATATTTCTTCAGACCATCGTATGATGCTTGAGCATCCGAGACGAGTTATCTTAGGTGCTAGCTATGCAATGAAAGCCTTTAAAGCAAAGAAGGGTCTTATTTGTATTAAGAAGAAGTATCAAGATTTATATGACTGTTTAACTGCTGAGTTAACAAGATTCCCAGATTTAAATATTGAGGTATGTAGAGTTGGAAATTATTATCCTCAGGGCTGGGAAATTGAAATGATTAAATCAGCTTTAGGAATAAAGGTTCCTGCAGGAGTATTACCTGCTAAGCTAGGTTTGATGGTATTTAATGTTTCTACAACCGTTGGTTTATATCGTGCTATAAAATATAATCAGCCTGTTACTAAAAGAAATTATACACTTTCTGGAGATGGAATTAATATTCCTCAAAATATTCGTTTAAGAATAGGAACATCCTTAAAGGAATTGATTGATGTTTGTGGTGGTTATAAGGGTGATGAAAACAAAGTTCTTATTATGGGTGGACCTATGATGGGAGCTAATCTTGTAAGAGATGATGCAGTTATCACTAAAACATGTACTTCAACTATAGTATTAAATGAACGTCCTGTTCGTGAAGAGCCATGTGTAAGATGTGCATCCTGTGTATATTCTTGTCCAGCTGGTTTACAGCCAATCCAAATTATGCAGGCAGTAAAGAACAAGGATAAGGATGCATTAAATAAGCTAAATATAAAGGCTTGTATTTTATGTGGTATGTGTTCTTATACCTGTACATCTAAAATACATTTAACAGATTATTGTCGTAAGGCAAAGAGAATGGTATAGGAGGGAAAGTTATGAAGTTAGTTGCTCAAAGTGCTCCATACATTCGTAAGCCGGTATCTGTTAAGCGAATGATGCTTGATGTGTTAATTGCGTTAATGCCAGTGTTATTATTCGCTTGTATCCAAAATGGATGGAGTGGAATTTATGTTGTTTTAATCTCCGTAGGTGCTATGCTAGTGATTGAACTTGTTTGTCATATGTTCATCAAATGGCCTAGTGGTATGAAGGTTAAAGAGCTTTTCAGTAAAGAAGGATTTAAAAAGTTAAAGGATCAGTACACAATCAATAATATTATTGCTCCACTGATTTCAGCAATTATATATGCATTGATTCTGCCTGCAGGCTGTAATTGGTATGTTGTGCTTATTGGTGCAGTATTTGGTATGCTTGTTGGTAAAATGATCTTTGGTGGTTTAGGAAGTAATATCTTTAACCCAGCTGCCACTGGTCGTGTATTTGTTGGTGTGTGCTTTGGTTCTAAATTGGTTTATGGACAAGGTGGAGTCGATGTTGCAGCATCTGGTACACCACTAGCTGCAGTTAAGGGAAGCCTTGGAATGGTTGGAAAAGCCTTAAATGAATATAGCTTGTTAGATTTATTCTTAGGACAGATTCCAGGATCAATGGGTGAGGTTTGTTC
>CAMWJY010000113.1 GCA_947174685.1 uncultured Mollicutes bacterium
GACTAAATAAGGGAATTTATTCGTTTTCAAACTTCAAATGAAGGAAAACAATCTTTTTAAAAATGCTTGTTTTAGTTTACTTCATTCATCATATCTACTAAATCATACACTGATGAAAGAATAGGGACTCCACCCTGTTTTAAAACTTCAGTGGATTGGTGTCCACAGGAAACGAGCATACAGTCTGCCCCCATAGCTTTTGCAACCTCAAGATCATGAAGGGTATCTCCAACAAAAAGAACATCTTCTCCTTGAATTCCTTGTTCCTTCATATAGCTTAAAGCAATTCCAACTTTAGAGGCAGCATGAATATTATCAATACCTAGAATCGCATCAAAATAAGGAACAATTCCAAAGCTTTCACATTGTTCTAAAAGATTATTTTTTTCACTTGCTGAAAGAATTACTAAATGATAGCCCTTCTTTTGTAAGCTTTGAAATGCACAAATGCTATTAGGATATAGATTGCACTTTAAAGATAGAGGCTGATAAGCAGAGATAAATTTATCAGCTAAAGATTCAAAGGATTCTATAGAAAAATCTACTCCTGCAAGCTCGTAGTATTTTTTTACAGGGAATGTAAAAATATTCTTGTATTGTTCTTTGGTAACTAATTTTTTATTTTGATTTCTTAAAATATCATTTAATAAATCCAAACACAAATCAACATCATCTATAATCGTTCCATTAAAATCTAAAAAAATATATTTACTCATTTGCCTCACCTAAAATCCTTTTTGCCTCTGCTTGTATTTGCTCCTTTAACCACTCTGGCTCTAAAACCTTGGCCTTACTACCAAAGCCTAACACAAAGCTTTGAATAATGTTTTTATTCTGCATACTACATTCTAACAGAGTTGTATGCTCATCTATTTTTGTTATTTTTTGATTTTTACCATAAATACGTTCAGATATTACTGTATATAAATCTGTTAGTTCTAGCTTGATATCAAAGTATTCTCCATTTTGCTTCATTCCGTATTGGTCGATATAATCTGAGCTTTGATACGTTCTTAAAATAGTAAACCTTGTAGATAAGAGCTTTAAGTTTTGAATACGATTGAGTTTGAAATAGCCAAACTCATTTACTGTTTCATTCCATGCAAGAACAAGCCATGATCCATTAAATACAAAGACCTGATAGGGGTGTATAATATGTGTACTTTCCTTGTTCTTAGAGGATAAGTAATTGATTTCACATTTCTTGCGAGAAGAAATTGCCTCTGTAAAAGCAGTATATCTTTTTAGCAGCTCTTCCTTTGGCATAGTAAGAGGATAGCGATCTATTATTTTAATATCCGTATTAAAGGACTCTATATTTGTACTTAATACCTTGGAAATTGTCTTTAGATATTCCTTATATTCCAAATAATCGGATTGTCGCTCTAAAAAAGCCACACTAGACTTTAACAAGTCTACTTCCTTTTGATTTAACTTAACTGCTGGAAGTAAGCTGTCCTTATTCAAATGATAGCCTCCATATACTCCTCGAACTGATTCTATATCATATCCACAATTTTGGAGAGTTTTTATATATTCAATAACATTTCTAGGATTAATCTCTAAAACCTCTGCTATCTCATTTTTGCTCATAATATTCTTTGCTGATAAAAGCTGTAATATTTCTATACATAGCATCGTTTTATTCATATTTATCACCAACTATTATTTTATCAAAAAATGACAGCTTATTCAATTTTAGGAAACAAAAAAGAGAACAAAATAATGAATTTGTTCTCTATATATCGCTAAATTATCGTTTATTTAAGATTTCTTTCATATCTGAAGATAAATCCTTACGATTCAAGGAAAAATCGATTGTAGCTTCTAAAAAACCCTTTTTAGAGCCAATATCATATCTTCTTCCCTCTATAGCTAAAGAATATACCTTTTCCTTAGACATCAATCGTAAAATAGAATCTGTTAATTGGATTTCTCCACCAGCACCTCTAGTTTGAGTTTTCAAATAATCAAAGATAGCAGGAGTTAAAACATATCTTCCACCAATTGCTAGATTTGATGGAGCAACCTCCTTAGCAGGCTTTTCAACTACACTTTCCAATTCCACAAGAGGAGCATTAGAAGTGTTGCGTGGCTTACATATTCCATATTTTGATACATCCTCATCAGGTACTACTAAGGTTCCTAAAATAGATGATCCTGTTTGATTATAGGCATTAATTAATTGTTTTGTTGCAGGAGCATCTTTTCCAACATAAACATCATCACCTAATAGTAATGCAAAAGGCTCTCCTTTAGCAAATTCTTCTGCACATAATACAGCATGTCCTAAACCTAGTTGTTCTTCCTGATAAGTAAATTCTACATGAATCTGTTTAGGCAAAGCCTCAACAATTTCTAATTCCTTTGTCTTTCCTTTAGATTTTAAAAAGTTTTCTAAAACTACATTATGACCAAAATGAGTACGAATGCATTCTTTTTCATAATTAATAATAATTAAAACCTCTTCAATTCCGCTTTCTATTGCCTCACGAACAATATATTCGATTGTGGGTGTATCAACAATAGGAAGCATTTCCTTTGGAACAGCCTTTGTAAAAGGCAAGAAGCGTGTCCCAAATCCAGCAGCAGGTATTACAGCCTTTCTAATTGGCTTCATTTTTATTCACCTTCCGTTTTTGACTCAGTCTTTGTTGTTGTAGATTTCTTTGTTGTTGTAGATGGCTTTTTAGCAGTTGTAGATGATTTTTTAGTAGTCGTTGAAGCTGTAGACTTCTTTGTTGTCGTAGATGGTTTTTTAGCTGCAGGTTTCTTTGGTGCAGGTTTTACTTCTTCAACAACCTCTTCTATAGGAGTATTTTCTTGAACAGGAGCTTCTTCTAAAGCTGGTTCACTAGATGGCTCTTCTTCCACCATAGGAGCTTCTTCAATAACCTCAACAGGGCTTACTTCTTCTTGAAGCTCTAGAGAAGGCTTTTCTTCTTCTACATTTTCTACTACACTATCTTCAATATTTTGAGTTGCTTCTAAAGCCGTAACAGTTTCTAAAGTATCATCTGCAGCAGTATCAGGAACAACTTCTTCCTCTGCCTTTATTTCCTTTGCAGATTGTCCCTTTTTACGAGATACAACTTTTCCATTGACAATAATCTTTGAATCTCTTGAGTAATCCTTATAATTTTCTCTAGAGAAGATTCTTTTGATCAAACTAAAATGGAATATTAACATATAGAACAATAGAATTACAACAGCATATAACGCCATCATACCTATAGTCTGCCAAATTAGCTTTGTTGGAGTAACAACATTTCTATCATAGCCCATTACATATCCTGAAGTAGGAGAATTTTCATTAAACCTTTGTTTCCAGTCATCAAATTCTTTTCCCCATGTGCTATTTATTTCTTTTAATCTGTTAGAATCACCCTCAGCAGCAACATAATCCTCAAGGTATTTATTATACTTAGTTAATATTTCCTCAATCATAGAGGCTGCAAAAAAGTCTTGAGAAAAATCCAAATTGATATCAATACTATAAATTACATTTCCATCACAATCCTTAACTGAAAGCTTATTTATATCACCATTGATTTCTTTTGAAATTTGCTTTAACATAGTTTCAGTGAAAGTGATACGCATAAAGTTCCAATTGCTATTTGTATTAGAAACTTCTCTTGCATCATTCAATAAAGCTTCCTCTTTTGAGGTTGGTTCTTTTACATATTGACTACTATTTATTGTTTCATTTACAATGAAATAATAATCATAAGAGCTTGATCCTACATCATTAGATGCAAGCTCTATAGCAGTTTTATTAAAGCTTGATGTTCCATCTGTTGCAGTATCAATAGAAAACTTAGCATTAAAAATATAAACATAATATGCTCTTTCAAAATCTAGATATCTAGTAGAATTATCTTCTGGTCCATAAGTAACATCTGTTTGAGATGTTGCAGGATAAATCATAAGATCCAATTTATCTGAATTATTATCAGCAATTGACTTTGAATCAAAGCAACCTCCCCACACCATTGGCACCTTATAATATTCTTCACTCGCAATTGCATTCTTAACTATACCCTCTAAATGATTCATTTGGTTAGAACTATATCCTATGATATAAATCAATATACCAAATACAATAGCTACACCAAAATATAATATCTTTTTCCACATAATGTATTAATTCCTTTCATATATACTATTTTACCTTATTTAAGAAAAAAATCAACAAAACTGATAAAAATTATAAAATAATATTGAAAATGAAAAAAAATAAGGTATAATAATAATGCACGTTTTAAAACGTATAGAGATGGCGTATATGGTGAAGTGGTTAACACAGCGGATTGTGGCTCCGCCATGCGCAGGTTCGATCCCTGTTATACGCCCCAGAATGAAAACGAAAGGTCTAAGGAT
>CAMWJY010000114.1 GCA_947174685.1 uncultured Mollicutes bacterium
AATAAATGAATTGAGTTCGTATTTACGAATTATTATTTTTGATAATAACACAGAATTCTGTGCGTATATGCGAACCGAAATAAAAAAGGAGAAAAAATTATGAGAAAAAAAATTATTTTTGTACTTATGGGATTGGTTTTAATACTAGGGCTAGCTAGTTGTAAAACAGATGAACCAGATCCTACTCCAGGACCAGGACCTGTTGTAACTCCTGAGAAGACAGAGTATACAGTTACTTTTGATACCTTAGGTGGAAATGCAATTGAAGCAAAGAAGGTAGAAGAAGGTAAGGCTGTTGCACTTCCTACTGATCCAACAAAGGAAGGACATACCTTTGCAGGCTGGTATACAGATAAAGATTGTACAAAGAAATATGAGAATGAGGCAGTCACTAAGAATATGACTTTATATGCAAAATGGACAGAAAATGCAGTTTCTGTTCCTCTTGCTAAAACTACAGTTTATATGATAGGAGATTCTACTTGTGCTCCTTATGATCAGGCAACAAAGGATTTAGATTATTATTATCAAAGAGATGGCTTTGGTACAGGTATTGCTCCTTACTTTAAAGAAGAAGCAACAGTAGTAAATCTAGGTGTAGGTGGAGCTTCTTCAAAGAGCTTTGCAACACTTCCACAATATGATACCTTTAAGAACAACTTAAAGGCAGGAGATTATGTAATCATTATCTTTGGACACAATGATGAGAAAAAAGCAGATTCAACAAAATTTGCCACTCTTACAAATAATGGTAAGGACAATGAAGGAACCTTCTCTTATTATATGTATAACAATTTTATTAAGTATGCTTTAGAAAAGGGCGCTACTCCAATTTTGGGAACTCCAATCGTTCGTTATGATGCTAAAAATGATTATGCAGAAGGATCTAAGTATCTTCACTGTATGGTAGAGGATTCAACTTTTGGTGGTGGCGATTATGCTCAAGCAGCTAGAGATTTAGCAGAAGAGCTTGGATTAACTTTAATTGATAATACTCGTTTAACTGCTGCAAAATGGAAAGCAACTACTGAAGGTGCTGGTTCTAGAGATTATTATGGAATGATTTCTTCAAACGCTGAGGATGGAACCCATCTAAATTCCTATGGAGCAAGAATGGTAGGATATTTAATGACTAAGAGCTTAGTGGAATCTAGTTCTACTCTAGGAAAATATGTTGTTGATGATTTAAAAGAACCTACAAGGGAAGAATTCTTAAAAGTAAATCCTAACTATGTTGAACCAACTTATACAGCTCCAACTTCATGGTCAACCTACTGGACAACAAGTGGTGATTGGCATGCTTCAGTATTTGGTGCTTTAAGACATGATCCTAAGAATAATTTTAAGACTTACTATGATATAATAGAAAATAATGATAATACTGTAACTCTTGCTGATAAGGGAACTGGTTCATCTGCAAATTATGCAACAGGACAATTTAACTCGTAGGTGGATGGTATTTTAATGTATTTCCAACAATTATCTATCAATGATAACTTTGTACTAGAAGCAACCATGCATTTGGATTCTGTTCAATATGTAAATAATGGTGGTGGCTTTGGATTAATGGTTCGTGATGATATGTATGTGGATACCTATAAGGCTGATTTAAATACAAACTTTATTGCAGTAGGAAGCTTAGGAACACCATTTGGTGCTGGAACTGCAACTGAATATGCTTATAGAGCATTTAATAGAGAAAATCCAGATGGCTTTACTAGAGATAAGGGAGATAGAATAGATAATTATTTAAAGGCTGGAGAATCTGTAACCTTAAAGATTGTCAAAGTAGATTCTACATATTCCTTATTCTATAATGGAGAAAAAACTGCTTTGAATTATGATTTATCTTTAGCAGGTGATGATAAGGCTTATATTTATGTTGGTCTATTTGTAGCTGGTGTAACAGCAACATTCAGCAACATTTCATTAACTGTAAATTAATATTGGCAATGAGAAATATATAGCTCTAAATGCATGAGCTATATATTTTCTTATCATAAAATACTTAACAAAAAGGAGGAACCAATATGAAAAAGTTAGGTTTATTAACTATGGTATTTCTTGCAACACTACTTTTATTTGTAGGCTGTAAGAATAACGATGATCCTGTGACTCCACCAGAGCCAGAGGTAACACATCCAAGATATAGTGATATCAGAATCTTGGAACTAGAAAAAGACCCAGGTAGTATTGAGGTCTTTGTAAAGACACTAGATAAGGAAGCTATGATTTATGTTATCATTGTAGCTCAAAATAGTACTGCCCCATCTCATGAACAAATTAAGAAGCATGAGAATTATGAAGGTGTAACTATTGTTGATCACTTAGAAGGAAAGAATACCCTATCTAAAATAGTCAGTGACTTAGAAGAGGGAGTATCCTATGATATCTATGTTACTTTAGAGCTAGATGAGGTTTTTGCAGAAACTATGTACAAGACGACTTGTAAAACAAAAACTTTAAATGAGACTTTAGATAAGGGTAGTGGTACGCCTGAAGATCCTTATAAGGTTTCTACTATAGCAGATTTAGAGATGGTAGCAAATAGCGGTGAAAATAGTGCAGCATTAACAGCTTATTATACTCTAGAAAATGATATAGATTTAAGTGAAAAGTATGGTCCTACACTTTTAAGCTTTGTTCCATTAAGCTGGCAAACAGGCTCATTAAAAGCATTTGATGGGTACTTTGATGGAAAAGGTCATACAATTAAAAACTTATACATTAATGCAACAAGCGAATCTGTAGGATTATTTGGTCAGCTTGGTATAAATGGTGTTGTTGCTAATTTGATTTTAGAAAATCCAGTTGTTGCTACAACAGGTCAAAGATTAGGTGCTGTTGTAGGATACAATAAGGGAACAGTAGCAGATGTATTTGTTATCGGTGGTAAAGTAGAAAGCTTAGTTCCAGAAGGTGGACAAGCTAAGGCTGGTGCCCTTGTTGGAGATATGTATGAATCTGGTTCTATCCTTCGTTGTGCTTCTAAAACTACAGTTATTGCTGCTGGAAACAATATCGGTGGTATTTCTGGTTCTGCTGATGCTTCAACTGGTGTAACTAATCCATTAGAGATTATTGATTGCTATTCATTAAGTGATGTTATTTCAAGTGCTAAGTCTAAAAATATTGGTGGTATTGTTGGTTATGCACGCTGCATTAATATATTACGCTGTTATGCAACTGGAAATATTGAAGGTGGTGAAGCCGTTGGTGGTATTGCAGGCTTCTTCCAGCATAGAGACAAATCTCCAATCGTTCCATCTCTTACTAGTTGCTTTGTGTTAGGAGCATCCATTAGAGTGACAGGAGCATCTCAAACAAATAATTCTGATTATGTTATTGGAAATCGTTCCACATCAAACAATACAAATCCAGTTTATGGTAAATTATATTATGCAGATTCTAATTTGGCAGGTAATCAAAAAACACCTCAAAATCTAGCAGAAGAAGTAAGTGTAAGTCAATTTGCTGACAAAGAATGGTTAAAAAATACTGCTGAGTTTGATTGTAATGATGTATATTGGACTATGAAGGAAAATGCAAATCGTCCTACTCTTGTTAAAGCAACTTGGGATAATGGTGCTTATGATACTCCATTGTTCATCAATTCCATTTCTCTTGATGCTTCAGTTAGAAATGAGCTTACCCTAACTGCAGCTGCAGAAAGTGGTGTTCTATCTTATGTTGTAGTTGCTGGTAATGCTTTAGCACCTACAGCTGAACAAATTCTAGCTCATGAAGCATATGATGGTGTATCCATTGTTGCTTATGGTACAAGCCAGAATAATACTTTAGAAGCAACTATTAAAGATTTAGCAGATGATACGGAATATGCTGTTTACGTTGTTGCAAAGGATGGAGATGATTTATCTTCAGTTTCTAGTGTTAAGAAAGCTACTATGGCTGCTCCTATCCTTTTAGCAGTTGAATATAGTGTGGCAGATGGTAAAAATATTGGTGAAATTGTTTTAACTGTTACAAGCAATAAGGCAGTTACAACCTACTATTATGCTTCTAAAGAAAAAGAAGCCTTAACTAAGGAAGCCCTTATGGAAAAGGAATCTTCAACTAAGAATTCAATTACCATAAGCGGACTTGATGATAATACTAAATATTATGTATATGTGTATAGTAAGACAGTAGATGAGGATGTAGAAGTAGTAGAAAAAGAAATTACTACAGCTTTAGATCCTGTTGCTTTAGAAGTAGTGGTTAGTCTAACTCCAGAGCTTGCACCAGGTGCTTTAAAGCTAATTATTTCTTCTAACAAGGCAAATACAAGTATTTATTATAAGCTTGATTTAGCATCTAAAACTTATACTAAAGAAGATCTAGTTTCTGAAGGAACTCTTTATGT
>CAMWJY010000115.1 GCA_947174685.1 uncultured Mollicutes bacterium
CCGATGCTCAGGAGTCTCGTGGGCTCGCAGCTGTGTATCATAGACATGATATAGTAAGCATATTATGGATTCATATCATAAGACATTTAATTTAGATTTTTTTACAGATGATTATTTTGAAATTAAAAATGAACTACAAAAGGAATATGAGAAGGTTAAAATGGGTCCTATAAGAAGAATAGGAATATCCTTATCAGGAATAATAGATAAAGATAAAGGACAGAATACTTTATTTTATGAACAAAACGAAAAATATGAACGACTTACAAGGTCTATACAAGAGGTTTGGCAAAAGCATGGTAAAAATTATTTGGTAATAGGCTCTGCCGTAAGAAAGGAATCTACTTTATACCAAAGAAATCATCAAATAGGAGGACACAATAGTGAATGATAAAGAGCGTCGTGCATCAAAATATTTGCCTTTTGATTCCTTAAAAGGTTTAAAAGAGCGAATCGAACAAGAAGACAGAAGAAAGTTTACCCTTGATTTGCCTATTTTGAGTGAGGATGAAAAGCTAGAAATGAACTATATTTTATTTGATTGTTATAGTAGAAACAAGGCGATCACCATCTCTTATCTAGAAAATGGAAGGACTAATAGTTATAGTGGCGTAGTTCAAAAAATAGATGTCATAAATAAGCAGATTATTTTCTTACCTAAAAAGAAATTTTCTATGGACAGTATTTATAAAATTGTAATGAAATAATGGGTGACTGCCCATTTTCTTTTTGTTGCTTGTAAATGTAAAAAATGATATAATTAAGGCGATAGGAGCTGAATACCCTTGTATGATGTCATTGTTGTAGGTGGCGGACATGCTGGTTGTGAAGCATGCTTGGCTACAAGTAAGATGGGATTAAAAACCCTTTTAATTACAGGTAATTTAAATATGGTTGGCTCAATGCCTTGTAACCCATCTATTGGTGGACCTGCAAAGGGCGTAGTTGTTAGAGAGATTGACGCTCTTGGGGGATATATGGGGAAAAATGCAGATTTATGCCAAATTCAAACCAAGATGCTCAATAGCTCCAAAGGACCTGCAGTAAGAGCCTTGCGTTTCCAAGAGGATAAGCTTCTTTATATGGAAATGATGAAGAAGCATTTAGAACAAGCCGAAAATTTAGATTTGTTAGAAACGATTGTAGAAGATCTTATTGTTGAAGATAATCAAGTAAAAGGGATAGCTTTAGAGGATGGTAAAGTAATAGAGGCTAAAACGGTTATCCTTACAACAGGCACTTATTTAGACAGTAGAATCCTACGTGGGCACTGGACCTCTAAAGAGGGTCCTGATGGTCAAAAAACATCCAAGGGATTGTCAAATGCGTTGAGACGATTGGGGTTTGAAATTCAACGTTTAAAGACGGGAACTCCAGCTCGAATTAAAGCTTCAACCATAGATTTTTCAAAAGCAAAGCTGGAGCCTGGAGATGACATTACTTGGAAGTATAGCTTTGATGAAGGGTATGATTCTATATTAAATAAAAGAGTTCCTTGTTATTTAACCTATACAAATCAAGAAATTCATAATCTGATTCTAGCGAATTTAAAAGAATCAGCAATGTATGGTGGTGTAGTAGAAGGAATAGGTCCGAGATATTGTCCTTCTATAGAGGATAAGGTAGTTAAATTTAGTGACAAGGAGCGTCATCAAATTTTCTTTGAACCAGAATCCTTATCTTTAGATCAAGAATATATTCAAGGCTTTTCAACCTCCATGCCAGTTGAAATTCAAGATAAAATGCTACGAATGCTTCCTGGATTAGAAAACTGTGAAGTTATTCGTTATGCTTATGCCATAGAATATGATGCAATTAATCCATTAGATATTAAGCCAAGCCTAGAGACTAAGAAAATAGAAAATCTATTTACTGCTGGACAAATCAATGGGACCTCAGGCTATGAGGAAGCAGCAGGCCAAGGTTTGATTGCAGGTATAAATGCAGGTAGAAAAATTAAAGGGATTTCTCCTTTGATTCTTTCTAGAGATGAAGCTTATATTGGGGTTATGATAGATGATTTGGTAACTAAAGGTACAAAAGAGCCATATCGGTTACTTACTTCAAGAGCGGAATACCGTTTGTTATTACGCCATGATAATGCTGATTTGAGATTGAGAGAATATGGATATGAATCAGGCTTGATTGATGAACAAACTTATTTGAGACTAGAGAACAAGAAGACTTGTATAGAGAAGCTTTTACAGGAATTTAAAGAGATAAAAATTAAACCTACAGAAGAGACTAATCGCATTCTTAAAGAGATAAATTCATCTCCTATTTTTGAAGGAACCTCTTTATTTTCCTTATTGAAGCGACCAGAGATATCTTATTTGACAATTTTAAAGCTTTATCCCAATTTGGTAGTAGATTATCCAAATCCAAATGAAGTCTTAGAGCAAGTAGAGATAGATATTAAGTATGAAGGCTATATTTCAAAAGCATTATCACAGGCTAATAAAATGCGAAGCTATGATGCTAAGAAAATACCAATGGATATTGATTATGATTTGGTAGACAATATTGCAATAGAGGCAAGAGAAAAATTAAAGAAGATACGCCCTATTACTATAGGACAAGCCTCAAGAATTAGTGGTGTAAACCCTGCTGACATTTCAGTGTTAGTGGTTTATATAGAAAATTATAAAAATAAATAAGGTACAAAAAGAAAGGAAGAGTTAATTATGAAATTGTACAAAACATCAAAGGCACCAGGAGTTGTCTGTTTGATTTTCGGAGTAATATTTGTTGCATTAGGAGGAATTATGTTCTTTGCTCCAGATGAAGAGGACATGTTAGCAGCAGCTGTTTTAATGATCATATTAGCTGTATTTATGCTTGTAGTAGGAATAGTTTCTATTGTAGCACCCACAAAAACTATTACATTAGTTGATGATAAATTAGTGTTTGAGCGCTTAAAATTCGAACCTAAAAATTCAGCTTATGCTGATGAAACAAAGAAGATACTTACGATTCCAACAAATGAAATTGTAGATTTCCAGGTACAAGGTCAAAGTAAGTCAAGCTCTTTTTGGGCAGCATTTCTTGGTGGAGCGATTGGCGCTGCTATTGCAGGTAATAGAAATCCAGATAAGTTAATTATAAAAACAAAGGAATCCCAGGTTGTAGTTTTTGTTCCTCAAATCGCAGGAAATAAGGTTAAAAATACAATTAAATTAAATCAAGAACAAGAAGAATTAGAAGAGAAATTAGATCCTGTTGAGCCAATGAAGTCTTTGGATGAAGAGGAATAATATTTTATGAACTTTCATAATGAACTAGAAAAATTAGGGATTGTTCTAGATGAAAGAAAGACAAATTTATTTGAAGTGTATTATAACAAGCTAATTGAAGTGAATCAAGTGATGAATCTTACAGCCATTACAGAAAAGGAAGAGGTTTACCGAAAACACTTTTTAGATTCTTTAGAAATGCTAAGAGTTCTTAAGGAAAGAGAAGAGTATACCCTTTGTGATGTTGGGAGTGGTGCTGGATTTCCTTCGATTCCCTTAGCTATTGTTTCTGAAAAGATTGATGTGACTATCATTGATGCTTTAAATAAAAGAATAAATTTTTTGAATGAATTAATACAAACACTAGACTTATCAAATGTAACAGCACTTCATAGAAGAGCAGAGGATTTTGCAAAAGAAAAAAGGGAGTATTTTGATGTGGTTACGGCAAGAGCTGTAGCTAAACTCAACATTCTTGCAGAATTATGTTTACCTTTGACAAAGGTTGGTGGATTATTTCTAGCTATGAAGGGAGCTTCTGGCAAAGAAGAAATGATGGAGGCTGAAAAAGCTATTGGACTACTTGGTGGAAAACTAGTGGATATATTAGAGTTCGTACTTCCAGATGAAGAAGACAAAAGACAAATTCTTGTTATTCAAAAAATAAAAAGTACTCCTTCAAAATATCCACGAAACTTTAATAAAATTAAGGAGCGTCCTTTGTAATGTATACATTAAATGAGATTATACAAACTAAAAAGCCACATGTGTGTGGGTCAAATGAATGGAAGGTTCTTCGTGTTGGGGCAGATATTAAATTAGAATGCTGTGGATGTAAAAGAGTTATTATGCTAGCCTCCTATGAACTAGATAAAAGAATAAAAAAATAAAAACTAAAGAAAAAAAGAAATCAAAGAAAAGCTTTTTAAAAAAACGAAAAAAAATAAAAAAAATTCTTGATTTCTTTTTTTGTTTGCGATATAATGTAAAAGCACTTATGCGATAAGGGCTTAATCTTATACATGGTTGGGTAGCGAAGAGGCTAAACGCGGCAGACTGTAAATCTGCTCCTTAGGGTTCGGCGGTTCGAAACCGTCCCCAACCACCATCTT
>CAMWJY010000116.1 GCA_947174685.1 uncultured Mollicutes bacterium
ATAATAGACTTGCTTCTAATTCTATTTTAAATAAATACCTTAGCCAAAGTGTATTCGATGAATGGGCTCAAAAATTAGAGGATGGTACATATCCTGAAAATCCTACTATTGATACAACCAAGCTAAATATTTTAGAAAATCTATTGGCTGCTGGAAATGCAAATTATTCTAATCTATTCTCAATCAACATTGATCATATCTTAATTTTCATTGATGATGATGGCGATGGAAGTCCTGATGATCCTAAAGACTTTATAAAGAACTTTAGCGAAAGTCAAAAAGAAGAATTCAATAAAGCATTACTAGAATTAGCTAATGCAATTTATGATGAAGCTAATTATGAAGAATTAACAAAGTCCAATTCTATTCTTGATATATTAAAACATATTGTTAAAGCTTATAATCGAAATGAAAAGCTATTCTCTCATCCAGATAAAACCTGGGAGGATTATAAGAAATATAACTTCTTACTAACTGCAGAGTCTCTTTCTTCTAGTGGAGATACCACTCAAAGTAATGTAGGCAATTATGTTGAAGAATTTGGAACTTATGTAAAAGCACTTTATAAGAAGGCTGTAGAAAAGGATTTAAAGATTGATGATAAGAAATCTACCTTCTACTTCATTGAAAGCCTTGATAAAGCACCAAGTCAATTTGAGGATTTATGTGCTACTCAATTTGGTTATCATATGATTGTTGTTAATAGCTATACTAAGCCTTCTACTACAAAGAGCTTAGAGTCTAATGACACATATAAGTATTATAAAGATATTGAAGTATTATTAAATGAAAAAGATGCAGATACAAGAGATGATAATATCTTTGTTGTAGTTTCAGACACTTATAATGATAAAGAAGATGCTGCTACAATGAATCAGTTATTTGTATACTATGTTCAAAAACAAAAATCAGCTTCTTCTTCACTAGATTCTACTTTACGTGAAGTATTGAGTTCTATGTTTGATGATGCTATATCTCGTTATACTTCTTCTGATTTCCAAAACTTCCTATTATTTAAGGAGTTAAATATAACCTCTAATTCAGCAACATTATCTGATCAGCTATCTAATTATGAGGAATACTTAAAGCGTGTTTCTCAGAGCTATAAGACTGATGATGATTATGAATCTTGGTATGACAATACCTTAGACTGGTCTAGACCATACGAGAAATAAAAATGTTAAAACCTGCAATTTTGCAGGTTTTTTCTTTTAAAAAAAGATGGTACAAAATGTACCATCAAAAATTCAATATAAATATTTCTACATCTTGTATAAAGCTAGAGCCATCTTATGCTTGTTATAATCAATATCTATAACATAAACATGAATCTCATCACCCACATTTAAAAGATCAGATGGGTGATTGATCTTTTGCGTAGACATTTTAGAAACATGTAGCAATCCATCGTATTTTACTCCACAATCAATAAAAGCACCAAAATCTACAACGTTGCGTACAATACCATCAAGCTCGTCTCCAATTTTAACATCCTCAAAATGCATTATATCGCTTCGTAGCTTCAATCCTGGATAACTATCACGAATATCTCTTAAAGGGGCTACAAAGGCATCTAGAATGTCATTTAAGGTGTACATATCAATGGCAAATTCTTTATGCAACGCTTCTTTATCTAATTTGGACACTGCCTCTGCCATTTCATCACTACCAATACTTTGGGAAGTCATATTCATTTTCTTTAAAATAGCCTCCGCTTTATCATAGCTTTCTGGATGAATTGGAGTCATATCTAACGGATTAGCTCCTTCTAAAATTCTCAAGAAACCAACACACTGTTCATAGGTTTTAGGTCCAAGCTTAGCTACCTTTTTTAATTCCTCACGGCTATGGAACTTATCATTTTTTTCACGATAATCAATAATATTTTTAGCAACACCCTTAGATAATCCGGAAACATAGCTCAATAAAGATGGAGAACAAGTATTTAAATTCACTCCTACCTTATTTACGGCATCGACAACAACATCTTCCAAGGATTTACTTAATCTATTCTGAGCAATATCATGCTGATACTGTCCTACACCAATAGATTTAGGTTCTATTTTAACTAGTTCAGCCAAAGGATCCTGAATTCTTCTAGCAATAGAGATTGCAGAACGTTGTTCTACAGATAAATCTGGAAACTCTTCCATAGCTAAAGGAGATGCGGAATATACAGAAGCACCTGCCTCACTCACAACTACATATTTCGCAGTTAAATGATTCTCGTTGATGACCTCTGCAATAAAGCTTTCTGTTTCTCGACTGGCAGTACCATTTCCAATAGCAATAATCTCCACCTTATATTTTGTTATTAAATCAACAATAGTCTTTTTAGATTTTTCTAATACTCTTGGATCAATTGTAGCACCTTTTGCCTTTTCATTTGGATAAATTACACCAATTTCAAGAACCTTAGAGTTAGGAGAAATTACAGCCAGCTTACAGCCTGTACGGAAGGCTGGGTCAACACCCAATACCACATGTCCCTTCATCGGTGCTTGAAGCAATAAATGCTGGAGGTTAATAGAAAAGATATGAATTGCTTGTTCTTCAGCCTTTTCTGTTAAAATCACACGAATTTCTCTTTGAATTGAAGGTGCTATCAGACGTTTATAGGCATCAGCTATAGAATCCACAAGCTCTTCATTAAAAATTGAATTATAATTATGTGTCACATTATAACGAATATGCTCCACATCACGCTCTGGCTGTAATCCAACTGTAACTGTAATAACATCTTCATTTTCAGCACGATTAATCGCAAGGATTCTATGAGCCTTGATAAAAGCAAGCCTCTCTGTCGCTTCATAATAATTCTTATATTTTTCTTCAGGGTCTAATTCATTATTCTTCTTTTTGCAGCTAATTGTACCATATTTTAAGGCTGCCTCTCTAATATGCTTACGATATTCTGCATTGTCAGAAATTTTTTCTGCAACAATATATTTAGCTTGAGTGATAGCCTCTTCAACTGTAGGTACCTTCTCAGTGATATATTCTTTAGCTATTTCAAATTTGTCTCCACTACGTGGTAAGCTTAGCATAATATCTGCAAGTGGCTCTAAACCAAGAGCTATAGCTGTTGTAGCCTTTGTTTTTTTCTTTTCCTTATATGGACGATATAAATCCTCTACCTCAATCAGCTTAGAAGCCTTAAGGATTTCTTCCTTTAATTCATCCGTCATAAGCCCTTTTTCTTCAATCAAACGGATAACATCATCCTTACGCTTTTGTAAAGAAAGTCCATATTGATATTCATCATCAATAACACGAATTTGTTCCTCATCTAAACCACCAGTTACTTCTTTTCTATATCTGGCAATAAAAGCTACTGTAGCATCATTTTCTAAGAGCTCTAGAACTGCTTTGACCTGTTCTTCCTTTACCTTTAATTCTTGGGCAATATTCTTTATGATTTCTTCATTCATTTCATTTCCTCCTCTCAAAAAAGAAAGCCTCCATAATGAAGGCTAATTGAATATCTTATAAAGTCCTTATATAATTCATAGCATGATAGATGGATGAATTATAAACATCGTCTATTGATTTTTCAGAAATGATATGACTTTGTTTAGCATCATCAGCTTCATACTCAACTTTTTCTTGATATTTTCCATCTTTTAGATAGATAAATGCAGGCTCGTAATTCAATTCATCATTTGAATAAAGAGCTCCAAACTTTGAATCGAAAAGTATACCAGAATTTGTTGAACTATCTACTGCAACATCAATGACATATAGTTCAATAGAAACACCCTTTGACTTCGCCTTATTTACTTCTAACTGAAGCTCAGCTAAACGTTTGATGAGCTTTGTGTAAATGTCTTTATAATGATCTTCATCCTTTTCATCACCATAATAAGCATTTCCATCGTAAATGAAGATGAACATTTCTTCAGCATTATCTCCACGATCTAAATGTCTTAAAACAGTTTGATAATTTTCCTTGTTGAAGGTAATCTTACTATCCTCTACTACTATTTCTTCAGCAAAGTAAATTTTATCAGATACATATGTGTTATCCTTTT
The DNA here is from genome assembly GCA_947174685.1 of uncultured Mollicutes bacterium. GTDB lineage: Bacteria > Bacillota_I > Bacilli_A > Acholeplasmatales > Anaeroplasmataceae > Pelethenecus. The sequence goes on from CAMWJY010000116.1 coordinate 4,032, forward strand.
TGGTTCCAAAATATACTCCAAGTCCTACTCCTAGTCCTATAAGAATAGCTAAAACTATAGATAGACTAATGATTAACCATTTTTTATTAATTCTACTTTCTTTTTTTTGGTCCTTCGTTGTTGCACGAGATACCTTACGAACTGCTCTTGCCAAGGTGAATCCCTCCTATATTTTACATCTAGTATATTATAAAATAAAATGGAAAAAATTTCAAGGAAAAACACTATTTTTAATTTATAAGTTTAAAATATTTGTAACAAAACTAAAAAGACACTCCAATTTGGAATGTCTTTTAAAGC
>CAMWJY010000117.1 GCA_947174685.1 uncultured Mollicutes bacterium
ATCTTGGAATTAAAATTGATAATGATGAATTGAAATTTTTTTTTAGTGATGTTACAGAATCTTCTACGGATGAATTGCATATAGAATATGTGAATCCTGAAGCAGAAAGTGCTACAATTACTGCAACACCAAATGATCCAAAGGCAACGATAACATCTAATTTGGAAGATATTAGTATTAATTTGAGCGATACTGTTATTAAGCAAGTATTAACTATAACAGTAGCTGCAGAAGATGAGGATGTGACAAAGGATTATCAAATTATTCTTTGGACCACCAGAGCTAATCCATCCAATGACACTACTTTCCAATTACAAACGATTAGGAATAAGGAAAATAAAGTTTTAACACCTTCTTATAATCCAACTAATAAATTTAGCTATACCTTGCATTTGAGTGAAAAGGATGAGGATAGTGAAATTAGATTTGAGATTAATAAGCCTCAAACTGCTATATTAGTGGTTGTGGATGCTGATGGGAATAAAGCTGAATTTCCTGCTATAGGAACTGCTTCGTCTATGCATCGAGTTCTTACTAGTAGTTATTCAATTCCTACGAACTCTACTAAAATAGTGCAAATGTATTTAATTGCAGAAGATAAAACTTCTACTATAGATACTCCGTATATTTTCACAATAACAAGAGATCCAAATACAGATGCTACATTAAAAGAATTTAAATTGAATGGTACAACTGTAGAAGGATTTGATTCTGCAGATAAGGGTGGCGATTATACAATTTATGTATCTAATGATGATACAAGCACATATACCCTTTCAGGTACTTTAAATCAAGAGACTTCAAGTATTTTATCTAATAATTGTACAAATGCTAGCTTAGAGGTTGGCGAGAATATTTTCACTCTTGTCACTATAGCAGAAGACGAAACGACATCATATACTTATACACTTCATATTATCAAGGATGCTCCTGCGGAATTGACTGATTTAGAAGTGTATGTTGAAGATGAAGCAAAAGATTTAACTCCTAGTTTTTCAGCAACTACATATGAATATCAAGTGAATTTACTATATAAGGAAGACTCTATTCGCTTTGTCCCATCTACATATGAACAAAATTCTATAAAGCTATTTATTGATGAAGAAGAACAAGATTCTTTTGAAATCTCTGAAATACCATTTGGCACAACATTAACATATGTAATTCGTGTTTATACTGCAAGTGATGAATCAGTAGATTATACAATATCTGTATATAGAGAAGAACCAAACCATGATGCTACCTTACATGATTTAAGTATTGCAGGTAGGACACTTCAAGGCTTTGAGCCAGGTGTAGCACCGACAGAAGGTCAAGAATATGTTTATTATATAGGAAATTCAGAAACTGTTACAATTAATGTAATCTTAACGGAAGTTACTTCTACTATTACATCTGATCCAGTGGTAAATCAAATCTTAGAAATTGGAGATAATACCTTTAATATAGTAACTCTTGCTGAGGATGGAGAAACCTCCTGTACTTATGTTGTTAAAGTAGTTAAGGATGCACCACTAATTCTAGAGCATTTAGAAGTAATTGTAGATGGAGAAAATTATTTGCCTGATTTTATTTCTGAAGAAACATATTATGGTATTGATATTGAGTATGAGCAAAATGCAGTAGAATTTATTTATAGTAGTTCTTATGCAGAACAAGGATATCTTACTTTAACTCTTCTTAATGGAGATGAAACTCCTTTAGTATCTAATCAGATAACAGATATCCCAATGAATTTAAATACATATATAATTCGTGTACAGGCTCAAAGTGGTGCATATGAGGACTATACTGTAGAAGTATATAGAGATCCTGGTAGCGATGAATGCTATATAGAAAGCTACATATATTATAAAAATTCTACGGAAACAGAATCCTTAGAGATACTTGAGGATAAAACAGAATATTCATATCCAGTAGATAGAAATACAACTATCTTTAATCCTACGATTACAATTTCTGATAAAGCAACAATAACTATGCCTGATGATTTATCATTAACACCAGGTCAAGCAAATCAAAAAACGATTGTTGTTACTAGTCAAAATGGTCATGAAAGAGAGTATATTTTCACGGTTTATCCTGCTGATACGGCTCATACAATAACAGATATTAACCTTTTAAGCGCAGAAGCTGGAGAAACTATTCTTGGTGTTGATAAAACTAGCTATATTGATTTTGAAAATGGCATATATACTTTAATGGTTCCAAATGCTATTGATGAGGTATATTTAGAAATACTAGGTGGAACTGACTACTCTACTATTTATTTGAATGATTCTATTTTTACGAATGGAATGCTTTCATTAAATGAAAATGAGAATGAGCTTAAGATTTATATTCAAAGTGAATATGACAAGTTAAATCCATCCTCTGATATAAAAGAAGAAGTTACTTTAGTAATCACTCGTGTTGTTGATCCAGTTGTTACGATTCATAGAACTGGTTTATCTTTGGGTGAACCTGATGCAGAAGAAACAATTCTTTATGGTGATGAATTGACTTTAGATTTAAGCATAGTTGGTCATACTTTAAAGAGTGCTTCTGCAAATGGTAAAGAGATTACTTTTGCTGAGAATAATTATATTTATAAAGTAGATAATGTAACTGAAGATATTGCAATTGAGGTTGAATACGAAGCGAATGAATATGAAATTACTATAAATATAGTTGGAGAGGGCACTGTCACTCCTGAAGCTACTGATGGTAAAGTTTTAATCCCATTTGGTGCTACTCAAGAATTTAAGTTTTTACCAAGTGAAGGGTATGTATTAAAGGAAATTTTATTAGATGGATATAGACATTTTGGAACCACCTTAACTTTAGGATTTGTTGATGAAACTGCAAGTGATCATACTATAACTGTTACCTTTGAGATTATATCCTACACAATTTCCTTAGATATAACAGGAAAAGGTTATATTCAAAGAAATGATCTTTCAGAAGCAGTAAAATATAATGAAGGTACTCATTCACTTTCTGTTCCTTATGGAACAAATCTAGATTTAGGCTTTGTTGCTGATCCAGGGAATGAGCTTGTTAGTGTTAAAGTGAATGGAGCTTCTAAAGAACTAGCAGATTCATTTACTGAAGTTATTAAAGGTACCTATACTATTGCTATAGAATTTGGACCTATTGCCTATGAAATTGAAGTTGAGAATGCAACAGGAAATGGACAAATATCTCCAAATGAAAATAAAGCGTATTATTATCATGAAAGTGCTACTTATACATTTACACCTAATACTGGATACCACGTAAGTGAAATATTGATAGATGGTGTTCCTTTATCAAAGGCTGATTTGGATGAAGCTATATTAAATGGATACACATTTAGTAATATAGAAGACTCTCATACACTTTCTGTTTCATTTGAGATTAATACATATTCAATAACAGTAATACAATCTGCAAATGGATATATCAAGGATTCTTTAGGTGAAGTTGTTGGTGAAGACCCAATCATTGTTGAATATGGCTCTTCAATAACGTTTACTTTTGAGCCGTTTGAGGACTGTAGCACGGTTAATCTTTTCATTGATGGAAGAGAAGTTGCTGCTGCTCCAACATATACATTTACTTCAATTGTTGCTGACCATTCTGTTAGTGCATATTTCAAAGGAAATGTAACAACATATAGTGTATATCATCATTTGCAATACCTTGATTCAGATGATTATGAAGAGATATATATTTCTTCTGAAGAAGCAACAGTAAATGATGAAGTTCAATATTTGGTGCCTCCTATCACAGGATTTGAAGCAGCTCCAGTATTGCCTATTATTGTACAGCCTAATGGTACATCTAGAGTAGATGTATATTATCAACGTTTATCATATGATATAACCTATGTAAATCATCAGGGTGTTGAAAGCTTTAGTGGTGCTGGAACTTACCGTTATGGCGCTGATGTTGTCATAGAAGCTTCTTTTACAACTGGCTATCGCTTTGCTGGATTTACTACAAATAATGAGACATTACTTCCAGGAAGTACAGAAAATCCTTATAGCTTCACAATGCCTGCAGGAAATATAGAATTTGATTTTGAATTGACTCGCTATTTCCAAATTGAAATTTCACCAATTCGTAATGGTATGATTTCTTTAAATCCAGGTATTTATGAGGTTGCTGAAGGAGAAACCTTGACAGTTAATTTTGAACCTAATGAAGGATATGTTATAGACGCCTTAGTAGTAAATTCTATGCGTTTTGAAAATTATGGTCAAAATTCATACACCTTCACAAGAGTAAGATCAAATTATACTTTTGCAGTTTATTTTAAGCCTGACTCTTATGCACAAATGACGCTGCCGACGAATA
>CAMWJY010000118.1 GCA_947174685.1 uncultured Mollicutes bacterium
ATCTAAGCCTTCTATTTGACTAGAAAGATTTCCTTTAATTTCATCTAAAATATAATAACAATCCAAAGCCTTTTCATAAGCTTCCTGATAGCTAGAATCTAAATCAGAAATCTTTTTCAAATGATTTGCAGCATCATATATAGAATCAATAGAAAAGTAGTTATTTTCTAAATTCGTATACGCCTCATTCAAATTTGAAAATATTTTATCATAGTTTTCAAGCTTAGAAATTTCTTGGGCTAGAGTTTCATCAATATGGGCAACAAGATCTAAATTCTTAAGCTCTGTTTGTTCATAAAGAAGATATTCTAAACGGTCCTGACTTTCCTTTTGACCTTTTAAAATTTGTTCATATCTTCGACATGCATCTAAATACTTAGAATATGAGACCATATAGGCAGTCACAATTTTATCGTAAGTACTATCCTGACTTGGACAAATCATCGATAGATAAGCCTCAGGATTTAATAATTTAAAGGTATCATTTTGAACATGAATATCAGCTAAAAAATTGGAAATCTGCTTAAGCATCGTAAGACTTATGGAAATATTATTACATTTAATACTATTTTTTCCATTATCTTGAATTTCTCTTACAATCGTTAATTCTTTTTCTTTAGGAATAGAAAGCCTTGTTAAAAGCTCATCCAAATCAGAATTTGCATAGGAAAAAATACCGATAATGGATGCCTTCTTTTCTCCATAACGGATCATATCATTATCGGCTCTTTGTCCAAGTAAAAGAGAGATAGTGTCAATGATTAAAGACTTACCAGCTCCTGTTTCACCAGTAAGTACAGTCATTCCCTCTTTAAAGTCTATATGAATATCTTCGATGATTGCAAAATTTCTTACGCTTAAGCTTTTTAGCATTTTTACACCTACTTACATACTTCAATAACATTTACCCTTGTATTTACATTCTTTCTAATGCAAGCCAAAAATTCTTTATTTCCACTTCCACCTAAAATAGGAGACGGAATAAGCTTTAAAATTCCCATATGATACTCTTCTAAAACAGCAATAATATGTTCAAGAACCTTTATATGAAGATTTCTATCCTTTACAATGCCATTTTTCATATATCGCTTTCCAAGCTCAAACTGAGGCTTAATAAGGCAAATAAAGGTAGCATCTTCCTTCAAAAAACGCTCCACTACAGGAAGAACCTTTTCTATACTGATGAAGGAAACATCCATCACAATATAATCAAAATCAACAGGGAAATCCTCTACCTCTAGGATGTTGGTTTGTTCTAAAAGAACAATGTCCTTTCTTCCTCTTAAGGAAGCATCTAGCTGATTTGTCCCAACATCAACAGCATAAACTAAAGAGGCCCCATGCTTTAGAGCACAATCTGTAAAGCCTCCTGTGGATGAACCAATATCTAATACCTTCTTATCACAAAAATCTAGCTTAAAGTTGTCTATTGCTGCTTCTAGCTTTAAGCCTCCTCTTGAAACATAAGGATTGGTATTTTTAATAATTTCTATTTCTACAGGAGCAAACTCATCTACTTCATAATTTGATTTTGTGATAATAGTACCATTCACACGGATTGCCTCAGCTTCTATGGCCTTTTGAGCTTTAGTTCTACTATCAAAAAATTTATGCTCCACCAAAAAAAGATCTAATCTCATTCCTTATCACTATTAAAGTCTATTAATCCACTTTCTGTCATCTTTTGAACAACAAGCTGTTCATTTGTATTTAAAATATCATAACAAACCTTAGATAGCTCTAAGCCTGTTGTATAATTTTTAACAGCATCCTCTAATGTTATATCTTTATTTTCAAGACTGCGAACAATCTCTTCTAATTTCTTCAAATTTTCCTCAAATGTCTTAGTTTCCATTTGTTTTTACCTCCAGGATTCTACTTTTTATTTCACCATTTTTCATTTGGGTAGTAAGGATGTCATCCTTCTTCACCTTGGTGACATCTGTAATAATTTCACCATTTACACTATTGATAGAATACCCCTTATCCATTATAGCTAAAGGATTTAGGGCACCAAGCTTACTATCTAATATCTTAAATTCACTTTTCTTTTCTACTAGAATTCTTTGAATTAATAAAGAAAGCTGCTTTGTATATTCCTTTAATATTCTTTTTCTATGCTCAAGCATAGACATTGGATTAAGGGCATCAATTCTTCTATCGATATTTGCAATATGAAGTCTTGCGTTTTGTAAGATTTGCTTCATATGCTTAGTCATACGGTCAACATAATAAGAAACATTTCCCTTTAGCATCTCTAAGGAAGGTGTTGCAAGCTCAGCAGCTGCTGTTGGAGTAGCTGCACGCACATCTGCAACAAAATCGGCAATGGTAAAATCTATTTCATGACCTACAGCAGATATAATAGGAATTTTACTATTATAAATAGCCATAGCCACACATCTTTCATTAAAAGCCCATAAGTCCTCTATAGAACCACCACCACGGCCTACAATTAAAACATCACAAAGCCCTTGTTCATTCGCAAGCTCAATCTGCTTTACCACATTGTCCTTTGCATCTTCTCCTTGAACTATGGCAGGGTATAAGATAATGCGTGTAAGTGGATATCTTCTACCTACTGTATGAATGATATCCTTAATGGCTGCCCCAGTAGGAGAGGTAACTACACCTATGCACTGAGGAAATAAAGGTAGCTTCTGTTTATGAGAATCATCAAATAAGCCTTCCTTTTCTAGCTCAGCCTTGAGCTTTTGAAAGGCTAGATAAAGGTCTCCTACTCCATCACTTTTCATTTCTCTAATGTTAATTTGATACGTTCCAGAAGGCTCATATACTGTAACATTTCCCTTTACAAAAACCTTCATTCCATCCTTTGGCTCAAATTTTACTAGTCTTGCAAAGCTTGAAAACATTGTAACAGAGATACTAGCATTTTCATCCTTCAACGTAAAATAAAAATGCCCACGAGAATTATGCTTAAAATTTGATATTTCACCTTCTAATAAAACCTCTTCTAAATGGTGGTCATGATCAAATTTGTATTTAATATATTTTGTCAACGCAGTGACAGTTAAATAACGTTCTTCCATAATCTAACCCTGTAATTTCTTATGAATATTGTCAAGTAAACGATTGTTAAAGCTTACTGCCTTATGATCACCTAAATCGGTATATAGCTTTGTAATTTCTAAGGCTTCATTGATAATCACCTGATGAGGTTCTTTTTTCATTAAAAGCTCAGACACAGCCAAACGGATAATGGCTTTATCTACTAAATTTAAGCGATCTATTGTATAATGCGTAAGCGTATTAGAAATGAGTTCATCAATTTGAGATAAATGTTCAAAACAAAATTTAGCTAAATCTATAGCTAATTCATCTTTTTCCTCTTCAACTTCTAAAGCCTCATCGATCCCTATATTTTGAAAATCACATGTATATAAAATTTGCATCGCCTTAATTCTTGCATCTCTTTTCATAAAGCGTACCTCTTCTTCTTAACTTCTTTATCATTTTACCATAAAATGTGCTCTTCTTCAATTTAAATAAACAAAAAGCCATCTATTTTTCAACTCTAGGAAAAATAAATGACTTTTTTATCTTTTTCTTTTAGTCAACTACACTTTAAGAAATTTTTTTATCAATTTAGCTTTCTGATTTTGCAACAAAATTAGTGATAAGAATACTTCCAGCAATAAATATTCCAATAAATAAGAAGCAAGGCCATATGATTTTTAAATACTCTCCAATTTGGAAGGCTTCAGCAGTCTCTATATATTTATTAGCCATAACAATGTAGATGTTTGGAAAGATATGACCAACTGCCTTTGTTGCATCTGGAAGCAAGTCAATTCCTACGAAGGAACCACACAGGAAGGCTGCTACTAATGGTAATACATTCGCAAGACACATATAGGCCATATCTGATTTAAATAGACTTGAGATGAATAGTGCCATAAACACCATTGTAACTGCAAATAAGCAGATATTTAAAATATAGAACCATAGTCTATGATTCACCTGCTTAGGGAAAATGCAGATTCCAATGATTGTGACAAAGCCAATAAATAGTACTGAAATCAAAAAATAACAAATACCAAGCATTACATTTCTTTTTGATGTAGGATATGGACTTATCCTTAATCTTCTATTGATATCTAGCTTTCTCATATTAAAGGAAACTAAGCCAACGACTAGCATCAATAAGGAACTAATCATATAAATAGCCATATCATACACGCCTCTCATTAAACCTGTACTTTCCTTTTCTTTAATCGAAATATTAGCATATTCCTCACTGATAAAGATATCCTTCGTATAGCTAAGGGCATCTTCATTATTACATATTCCTAAAC
>CAMWJY010000119.1 GCA_947174685.1 uncultured Mollicutes bacterium
AGTATAATCATACCACAAATCAAGTATAAATGAAAGAAAAAAGCACTTTATTTATAAGTCATTTTAACAGTGTTAAAGATTATTTTTTGAATAAAAATTCCTCCAGAGGTAAAAATCTCTTATTTAATGATTTTACAAGTAAATCTATATTTCAATAGTTTGACCTGTATTTGACCATAAGTTTGTTAGCCCTCTACATATTTTAACTTATTTATAATGCTATTATAGTTTGAAGGCTACATTCATAAATGCACTTATGATGTAGCCTTCTTTTAGATACTGTTTTTACCTTTTACTGTTTTATCAAGAGATTAAAAAATTCATTATCAATTTAATCATGACTTCTTTCTCTTCGGGATTAGACTCAGCAGTTAAGATAGTTATAGCAACTAAAGTATCATTTGAAATAATCATTTTTCCATTTTTCATCACTGCATTATTTCTATTCAAAAACTCTAAAAATAAGGTGGCAGCTATACGCTTACAACCATCAACAAAAGGATGATCCTTAACCAAAAAATAAAGCAAATGGGCAGCTTTTTCTTCCAATGATGGATACAACTCTTGTCCAAAAACATTTTGATACACAGCAGCCAATATACCCTCTACCTTGCCTTCTTCCTTTTCTACACCAAAAACAGAAGAATCCATGTTAAATTTCATAGAGTCAATAATTTCCCTACATTCTGTATAGTTCAAAATATAGAGCGTTTGGCTCCCTTTAGGCTTGCCAAGACATTGATGATCATAATCATCTAATAGATTTAAAGCATTGGTGTATTCCATGATTACATTTACTAATGCATTCTGTTCAATGTTCAAACTAGAAGCCAGCATTCTGTTTTGAACCTCAACTGTTTTATTTAAAACTTCAATTCTTTTTTGATTAACAGAATACCCTTGTAACAAATAATCCTTAAGCACCTTATTTGCCCATCTTCTAAAAACAACTCCTCTAGCAGACTTCACTCTGTATCCAACAGAAATGATCATATCCAAATTATACAATTTGATAGTTCTTCTTACCTGCCTATCGCCCTCAATTTGAACTACCGAGGATTCTTCGGTAGTTGATAAATCCAGTTCCTTTTCTTTAATAATGTTTTTGATATGTACTCCAATATTATCTACACTTACCAAGAAAAGCTCAGCCATTTCACGTTGAGTCAACCAAACAGTATCATGGGAAATATCCACACGTACGTCCAGCGAAAAATCATCCTCCACAAATTTTAAAACTTCAAAATTGTTATATTCCATTTTCTACTTTCCTCCTTGTTTTTTTATAGAATATAAATTCACTGAATTGATTATGTTTCCGTTTGGAACAAAAGGAATATAAATAATAACCTATGATTTAGTGTCTATACAAGTTATTCTATATTCCTATAGCTTAACCTGTACTCTACTGGGGTTGTTAATCCTCTCTTGATTCTTATCCCCCTATAATACCCACTTAATATTTCATTGTTTTAAACATAATATCTATCTCCCTTCTTAATTAAAAAAAGCGTGATTGAATTTTGAGAGTACATATGTACTCATCATTTTCAATCACGCTATCCATTCGGAAAACCACTCTACGACAATTCAGTTGTCTTAGCCATCTATAAGGAGTAGAGCCCTCACATATAGACTTCTTCTAGCTACATAGTTATTATACCATAAATGGATACTTTTTGAAAGTTATTATTTGTTTTTTTAAACCAAAATATCCTAACAAATAAAAAACCCAAAGAAAAATCTTTAGGCTTACAATATTAATGCTCTATATATTAATATGCCCAAGCAGCACCAACAAGTATAACTAAAATAAATAATACTAAAATAAATGCAAATCCGCCACCACAAGGTGTATTACAATTATTTGTTGTTGTCGTGTTTGTATTATTACAACAAGTGTTTGCCATGATATCACCCCTAATATAATATATGAAAAAAAGGTATAGGGTTGATTAGACACTAAAAGAAAATAGCAGATTTTCTTATCTGCTATCCTAATATTTATTCTAAAGTAATGTTATATGTCATAGTTTTTTGAAGAGATGGTCTATAAATCTCTAGCTTAATGACATCACCAACTAACAATAAATTCATAATATTAGCCATATCCTCTGTAGAAAGAATATCTACTCCGTTTGCTTTTAAAATGATGTCATCCTTTAAAATACCTGCTTTTTTAGCTACACCTTCACTCACATCAGTAACAAATAATGCTTGTTCAATATTGTTAGGTAGCAATTGAATATAATATTCTAAATCATCTGATGGAAGATATTTATTTACTGCAAGAACGGTTATTCCTAAAAGTGGGCGAGATATTTCTCCTTTTTTATTTTCTATATCCTGAATACATTTTTTTACAACATCAATATGGATTGCATATCCTAATCCCTCTACTGGAATATCAACAACTGCACCATTTTCCTCACTTTGAGTATATACTTCTTTTTGGGTGTTTATACCAATTAATCTACCAGCCACGTTAAATAAGCCACCACCAGAATTTCCTGGATTAATTTCTGCATTTGTTTGAATTTGTGATTTTGTTATTCTTGAAACGACCCCTGTAGTTAAAGTATTATAATTTTCAAGGCCTAAAGGACATCCAATAGCTAATACAGTTTGCCCTACAGAAATAATTTCATCTTCATAATGAAATATATCATGTACATATACTTCTGAACCACCAAATAAATCTAAAGAAAATGTTAATACTGCAATATCGTTTTTAGCATCACTTCCAACTACATTAGCTTTAATATATCTAGAGCCTCCACGATAAATTCTTACCTTAGACATTCCTTCTATGACATGATGGTTTGTAACCACATAATATAATCCGTTTACTTGCTTATAAACTACTCCTGAACCTACTGAGCCCTTACTATTAGAAGTTGCATAAATTCCCACACAACCAGCTGAAATTGTTTTATAAACTTCTGTAATTTCGTTTTGAATTTCAATGATTGTAGGTTCTTTTTCTATTTGTGTAGGAGTCTTGCCAGATGTTCCAAAGCCACAACTAACAATAAAACTCAAGGTCAAAATACATACACAAAGACCTATCCATTTTTTTAAATTCTTCATAATCTATCCTCCATTTTAAATAGCTTTACCGCATTTTTCTCTGTAATCTCTTCAATCCTCTTAAAGTCCATATTCCGAATGGATGCAATCTCTTGAACAACATATTGCACATAGCTAGATTCATTTCTTTGTCCACGATAAGGTGTTGGCGCTAAATAAGGACAATCTGTCTCTACAAGTAGTCTATCTAAATCAATTTGTTCGGCAATTCTTTTACTTTCCTTAGCATTCTTAAAGGTTACAGGTCCTCCTAAGGAAATATAAAAGCCTAGTTTGATAAATTCTCTTGCCATTTCTAAGGAACCACTATAGCAATGCATAACACCAAAGATTTGTCCAGAAAATTCCTTCAAAAGCTCATACGTATCCTGCGTTGCATCTCTCATATGAATAATAAGAGGGAGCTTATACTTAATGGAGAGTTCAATTTGTCCGCGAAATAGCCTCTTTTGTTCTTCGATATTCTCCTTGCCATAATGATAATCTAAACCACATTCTCCAATCGCATAAACCTTATGCTCTTTTATAAATTTTTCTAGCCTGTCCAAATCAAGCTTATAATTTAAACTAGCTTCGCTAGGATGTAATCCAGCAGTTGGATAAAATAGTTCATATTTACTTGCGTATTCCTGAACAAGGGAATTGGTTTGATGAGAAAAACCCACAAGTAATACCTTATTCACATGTGCTAGTCTGCATCTTTGGATACATTCATCTATATCATTTTGAAAACTCTCATCAAACAAATGAGAATGTGTATCTATCATACTTCTACCTTTAACTTTCTGATTTTTTTAAAATTCAAGTAAATACCTATCAAAAATACAATTGTCAAAACACCAATAGAATCAATCACTACATCCTTTACTGCAGGAGCTCTTCCCCCAATAAAGGATTGATGAAATTCATCGCTTATCGCATAAAGTATTCCTAATATACTAACTACGGGAAGAATTATTTTTTCATTATCCGTAAACATATATACTGCAGTAAACAAGAATAAACCTAATACAACATATTCCGAATAATGAGCAAGCTTTCGAATTACATAACTCGTTTCCTTTAATATATTTGATTGTTCAGCCTTAGTTAAATTAGAATAGTTTGGAACAAATGTATTCACAACCCATCTAGTTATACCATTACTCATTTTTGAAGAGGATGTTCCGTTCTGATGTGAGAAATAAAATAATACTCCCATCCAAGCTAAA
>CAMWJY010000120.1 GCA_947174685.1 uncultured Mollicutes bacterium
GTGTTATAATTTTAATGAGTTATTATAATTGTAAAATTATGGTAAAAATATATTTAGAGGTGAGCCAAAAAAATGAAAATATCTGTTGGCTGTGACCACTCTGCATTAGAGCTAAAGAATGAGATTATTCCTTATTTAAAAGAACAGGGGTATGAGGTTAAAGATTACGGAACCTTTAGTAAAGAATCCTGTGATTATACAGATTTTGGAATAAAGGCTGCAGAAGATGTTAGAGATGGATTGGTAGAACGTGCTATTTTAATATGTTACACTGGAATTGGGATGTCTATTATCGCAAACAAGGTAAAAGGTGTTCGTTGTGCTTTGGTACATTATGTAGAAGAGGCTGTGCTTACACGTGAGCACAATGATTCAAATTGTCTTGCCCTATCTGCTAAATTTACAACAGGTTCAGAGGCAAAGCAGATTATCCAAGCTTGGCTTGATACACCATTTTCATTTGGAGAGAGACACGCCAGAAGAGTAGAAAAAATAAGTAAATATGAGGAGGAGCATTTATGAGTTTTATATTGTTAGATCATCCTTTGATTAAGCATAAGCTTACGAATATTCGTAAGCAAGAAACAAAGATGAAGGACTTTTATCAGAATGTTGAAGAAATTGCAGGATTAATGGCTTATGAAATTACAAGGGATTTCCCATTAAAGCCAGTTGAAATTTCGACTCCAATTTGTGATACTGTTCAGCAAGAGCTAGCACAAGATATTGTGATTGTTCCAATTTTACGTGCAGGTCTTGGTATGGTAGAAGGAATTAGAAGATTGATTCCTACAGCTAAGGTTGGTTTTATTGGCTTATATCGTAATGAAGAGACATTAGAGCCTTGTGAATACTATGCAAAATTCCCTGAGACAATTACTGAATCTATAGTTTTGGTTGTTGATCCTATGCTTGCAACAGGAGGGAGTGCAGCAGCAGCAATAGCAATGCTTAAGATGCGTGGCTGTAAGGATATTCGCTATGTTGGACTTGTTGGGGCTCCAGAGGGAGTAGAGCTTTTACAGAAGAAGCACCCAGATGTTGATGTTTATTTAGCTGCATTAGATGAAAAGCTTAATGAGAATGGTTATATTGTTCCTGGACTTGGAGATTGTGGAGACCGCTTGTTTGGTACAAAATAATGAAGTTTTCTAAATATGCTAGATTTTATGTGCTGACGACCCAAGGCATCCTTACTATGGTTGTTCTTGCGGTAATAGGTTACTTTATTGGTAGAGCTATAGATGTAGAGTCCGTATGGCCAGGAGTGTTAGCCGCAATTGGAGCGCTATGCGGATTAGTGAGTTTTATCTATACTCTCTTAAGATTATTAAAAGAGGAGGATAAAAAGAAGAATGAAAAAATCGATAGATCTGAAGATTAGTCTATTTGTTGTTCCCATAACCTGGGTTGTGGCAGCAATAGTAGCTATAGTCTTATGGGCAACACATTATGATTGGATGTATTATCTAATTGGTGTTTGTACAGGACTATTAAACTTCGGATTGATGATGAAAACAAATAGAAGAATAGTACGTTTATCTGAGCTTTATCCAGATACTGCTCAAATTATGGCAAAAAGGCAAGCTTGGATAGGTGTATTATTGAGAATCTTGGTATTTGCAGGAGTATTCCTTGCGATATTCTTTAAGGAGGTTTTCCAAAATTCTGATGAAAGTAAAGCATGGAATTTGGTCATTGCCTTTGGTGGATATGCAACAGTGAAGATTGTTCTTGTAATTGTATACTTGATTTTCAGAAGGAAGGTGAGTGAGTAGTGGCTGAATTTTGGCGCAGCTTCTGCGATGTAGGAACAATATCAAAGCCGGTTCTTTCTACAATTATTATCGTAGTTGTTTTGTGCACTATATTCATTATACTAAGTTTTAAAATTAAGAAGGTAAATCCTTTAGAGAAAACGCCTCTATGGTTATTACCTTTTATGATGCTAGTAGATATGATCAATACATTTATAAAACAGAATATAGGAAAAAGGTGGAAATCTTTTTCTCCGTGGTTTTTAAGTGTGGCCATATTTATTTTCATTTCAAATATATCAGCAGTATTTTTACTGGAAAATCCAACAAGCTATATTATGATAACCTTGGCGTTAGCCCTAGGATCATTCTTTGTGATTCAGGGTGCAGGTATAGCATCTAATGGTATCTTAGGATATTTGAAGGGATTTTTAGATCCGAATCCTGTAATGCTTCCAATGAACCTAATTAGTGAGATATCCCTTCCGATATCCTTATGTTTACGTTTGTTTGGTAACATTATTAGTGGTTCTGTAATTGCGTTATTAATAAAAGGCTTTGCTGGATGGGCAGCCATTCCAATTATGCCTTTTATTAATATTGTATTTGATATAGGCTTTGGTTTAATACAAACAGCCGTGTTTGTAGTATTATCGATTATCTTCACGTCGATGAAAATAAAGGATGAAGAAAAAATATTTAGTTTAGATTAAGGAGAAAAGAAGATGCAAATTTTAACATTTATTTCAAATTTATTAGTAGAGGCAGCTACTTACAATGAATATTTTAAGAGTGGTATGGCATACATTGGTGCCGCAATTGCCGTATTTACAGGTATCGGTGCAGCCCTAGGCGAAGGTAGTGTTGCTGCTAAGGCAGTAGAGGCTATTGGTCGTCAACCAGAAGCTTCAGGTAAGATTACAATAACCATGCTTATCGGACAAGCAGTTTCTGAAACAACAGGTCTTTATGGCTTTATTATTGCGTTAATGTTATTAGGTAAGTAAAATAAAAGAAAGGAACATTGTCGTTTGACAATGCTTAAGATAAGATGAATGAGATATTAGAAAAGATTGCCGAGGCAGTCAATAGTTGTTTAGGACCTTTAAAGGATTTAAAGGTTACAGGCTCTGATATTCGTGATTTACTCATTCAGCTATGTGCAACAATTCTTTTATTTGTTGTGGTTCGTATCTTTTTATGGAAGCCTATTACACATATTTTAGAGACAAGAAGACAGGCTATAGATCAAGCTTTAGAGGATGCAAAAGCCTCTAAAGAAACTGCTAAGGCTTTAGAAGAAGAATTAGCAGATGAGCTTGCAAAGGCAAAGGCTTCTGTTCAAGAAATATTAACTAAAGCAGAGCGTGATGGTAACATTAAAAGAGAACAGATTATAAGCGAAGCAAAGCAAGAGGCAAAGCAGCGCTTAGAAAATCTTGAAATCGAATTAGAACAAGAAAAGAATAATATGCAAAAGGAAATTCGTAAAGAAATTGTTGATATTGCCTTTGCTGCTGCAGAAAAGATTGTAGCAAAAGAAATCGATCAAGACAAATATATGGATGTTGTTGATGAGATTTTGAAGGGGGCATAAGCATGGTTGAATATGAATATGCCAAAGCATTATTTGAATTAGCTATTGAAGAAAAAAAGACAGAGCTGTTTTTAGATTCCTTAAATGGAATTTTAGATGTAATGAGTGCAAACAAAGATTTTTATAAAATGATAGCTTCCCCTTTAGTTGATATAAATGAAAAGCTAAAGGTAATACGTGAAGTATTTAGTAGTATGGATGCTACCTTTAAAGAGTTTTTGTGTGTACTTGTAAGAAATGATCGATTTGTTTTAATTGAACAAATCACAGAAGAGTATAATCAAATGCTCAGTGATTACAATTCTATATTGAAAATAGAAGTAATTAGTTCGGAGAAGCTTTCTAAGGAAAGATTAATTGAAGTTATGAAAAGCTTAGAACAGCGTTATCCAAACAAAAAACTTAAAATAGAAAATACAGTGAATCCTAAAATTTTGTCAGGTCTACAGATCATCTGTAATGGCGAGAGTCTAGATATGAGCTTGAAAAATAGACTCACAAAATTAAAGAATTCACTATAGGAAAGGATAAATATATGCCAAATATTAATTTATCTGAAATATCAAGCCTTATCAAAGAACAGATAAAGGCTTATAAGGAACAGATTTATACAGAAAATGTTGGTCGTGTGGTAGAAGTTGGTGATGGTATTGCCGTAGTATATGGACTAGACAATGCAATGTCATCTGAACTATTAATCTTCCCTAATGATGTATATGGTATGGTTCAGGACCTAAGAAAGGATAGCGTTGGTGTTATTCTATTAGGAGATTCCTCTAAGATTAAGGAAGGCGACATTGTAAAGTGTAGCGGTAGAGTATTAGAGATTCCTGTTGGTGAGGAATTCATTGGACGTGTTATCAATCCATTAGGACAACCTTTAGATGGCAATGGTGCAATTCGTGCTACCAAGACAAGACCTATTGAGGTGAAGG
>CAMWJY010000121.1 GCA_947174685.1 uncultured Mollicutes bacterium
TACACTTATCTAGAATAAATACACCCTTTGTATATAATTGTAGACCTCTTTCATTTCTGTCATTAAAATCATAAATAGGCTTCTTTGGGATAAATAACAAAGCATTATAGGTAAGCATTCCCTCCACATTCACATGAATAGTTGTGATAGGGTCCTGATAGTCCATAAACTTAGATTTATAGAAATTATTTAATTCCTCTTCAGTGACTTCACTTTTGTTCTTTTTCCAGATAGGCAGCATAGAGTTGATAGTTTCAAGCTCTAGATGAGTATGCTCCTCCTCATCCTTGTCATCCTTCTTTTCATCATATTTAGTTACCCAAGTTTTGATTGGATATCTTACATAATCAGAATACTTCTTAATTAATTCCTTAATCTGATATTCATCCAAATATTCATCATAATTGATATCCTCAGTATTTTCTCTCAAAGAAATAACTATCTGAGTACCAAAATCCTTCTTATCACATTCATCAATATCATAAGAGTCTAAGCCTAAGGATGTAAATACATGAGCTGTACCATCCTCTACAGATTTCGTATAAACTGTAATTTCCTTTGCCACCATAAATGCTGAATAAAAGCCAACACCAAACTGACCAATAATATCTACATCTGGAGTCTTTTCATTAGCAATTTTCTCTAAGAACTCCTTACTACCACTTTTAGCAATTGTTCCTAAATGGTCAATTAAATCAGCCTTAGTCATACCAACACCATTATCTGTTATAGTTAAGGTACGTGCTTCCTTATCTGCTTCTACTAAAATTTCATAGGCATCTGCAGCCTTAGCAGAATCAGTTAAAGCCATATAATGTCTCTTGTCAATTGCATCACTTGCATTAGAGATTAATTCTCTTAAAAAGATTTCTTTATGTGTATAGATAGAATTAATCATCATATCTAACAAACGCTTGGTTTCTGTTTTAAATTCCATTTTTTCTTTCATATATTTTCCTCCATATCAAATTACATAACTAATTATATACTTATCTTTTGGCACTGTCAATATATGTTTGCCAAATATTTTTATTTTCTTTAAAAACTCGAAAAATAAAGTATAATGGTAATAGGTGATGTTTTATGTTAGAAGGATTCAAAATCAACTGCTTTCCTTTAAATCGTGCCATCCGAATATCTATAGCTTTACCAAAGGATTATAACAATACATCAAGATATTATCCTGTAATCTATTTTTTAGATGGACAAAATCTTTATAAGGATGAGGATTCCTATAGAGGCGTATCCTTAGGATTGGAAAAAATAATAACAGATTTATCCTATGAAGGGAAGGAAGCCATCTATGTGGGTGTAGCTGCAGCAAGTAACCCTGAGCGAAGAGATCAGGAATATGCAGCTACTACATTAGCAGATTTTATCATTTCAGCAATTCACCCATATCTATCTGGTAGATATCGAATGAACAATTATGTTTACTCCTTTGGATGCTCAAAGGCATGCTATACTGCAATCGTCTTAAATCAAAATCCAATATTCAAAGGTATGCTGCTTCTGTCACCTATTTTAGATATAGAAGCAATAAAAGCTTTATCCATACCAGAAAGCAATTTATGCTATATCTATTCTGGAAAGAAAGAGGAAAAAGGCTTGTGCTTACAGAATACAGAAGCATTAAAGCAACTACTTCCCAACGCTATCATCAGTACAGATGACAATAAGGAGCATAGTGAGACTGCCTGGAAGCAAAAGGTTTCAGAAGCACTTTCCTATCTTGTATTATAACTGCTAAAAATTACCAGCCCAAAGGGTTGGTATTTATTTTATAATGATAGTGGAGGTAGATTTAATGAAAAGAATACTTATATTTATAGGTGCATTCATAGCCATGCTGAGTCTAAACATTTTCCCAAAGGCTTCAGCTGCTACCGCATCAAGTAAGGCAGGTATTGTAGAAACAAATGGGTCAAATCTGAATGTTAGAGCGAGCAACTCTACTTCATCTTCTATAATTGGCAAGGTTGCCGATAATTCTTATCTTACCATATTAAGTGAAAAAGGTAGCTTCTATTATGTAGAATATCTAGAAAACACATATGGATATGTTCATAAGGATTATATCAATGTCTTGTCTAGTAATGTAAAGCGTGTGGATACAGGTGATGGATCAAACTTAAATGTCCGTAAAGGTCCTTCCACTTCTTATACACAGTTTGAAAAGGTAAAGCATAATGATTATGTCATCGTTTTATCTAATAGTGGAACATTTTCCAAGGTGTTATTTGAAGGAAATAAGGTTGGCTATGTATCTAATGCATATTTAGTCAGTGATGCTTATACCTATAGTGCAGTCAGCTTATCTGTTGTAAGCTATAAGCAATATGATTCTAGATGGTCAAGCTTAACTCTAGGCTCCTATGGAAGTACCATCAGAGAAATAGGATGCTTAACAACCTGTATGGCAATGAGTGAAAGCTATCGAACAGGACTTGAAAAAACTCCTGCAACAATAAGAAACAGCGTTAGCTACACTGCAGATGGTTCAATGTACTGGCCAAGTAATTATACCACTTCAACTGCTAGCAATTATTTAAATACTATCCATACAAAGCTTAAAAATAATCAGCCTGTATTGATTGGTCTTAAAACTGCAAATGGCGGTCAGCATTGGGTTTTAGTCGTCGGGTATACTGGTGGAAACACACTTTCTGCAAAGGATTTTATAGTCAATGATCCTGCCTCAACCAAAACAAAATTGAGTGAGGTTATGGCAAACTATCCTTACTTCTACAAGCTTGCCTACTATAAGTAAAAATAAAAAGCATTTGAGAAATTTCTCAGATGCTTTTTTAGTTTTACTAATCTAATTAAATTAAGTATATTACAAAGAACTTTATGGTTCTATTTCAGTAAATCATCTATAGAACAATCTAATGCTTTCGCAAGCATTTGCAAGGTTTCACCCTGTGCTTTTTTTATTTCATTTTCACCCTGCTCATAAGCTCTTATAGAACGAACATTCACTCCACTCAATAGTGCAAGATGTTCTTGGGTCAGTTTTCTTTTTTTACGAATTTCCTTTAGCGGTGAATCTGAAGGAAAGAAGCCTAGAATTTTTTCTATTGCTTTCATTTCATCTGCTTCATGGTAAGGATGATACATAGAAATTAAAGAATTAAATGAGACTTATAGAACGAACATTCACTCCACTCAATAGTGCAAGATGTTCTTGGGTCAGTTTTCTTTTTTTACGAATTTCCTTTAGCGGTGAATCTGAAGGAAAGAAGCCTAGAATTTTTTCTATTGCTTTCATTTCATCTGCTTCATGGTAAGGATGATACATAGAAATTAAAGAATTAAATGAGACTACTGAAAATATCTCTTTAAATGGTTTATTTAAAAACCACTGTGCATTTGCTAAAATCCATCCCGCCCAATATTCTGCTGTTCTGTCTGCTGGCACAAATGTATAATCTATTGGTTTATCAAGGATTAACATCAGCATTTCTGTTGCTGATTTTCCCACCAAGATGTTTGGCATGCCATTTTCAATTCCACTAGCTATTTTAGAATTCGCAAATAAATTTGCAAAGCTATCAGGCTCAAGTCCTTCAGCATTAATCGCAATATCAAATAATGCTGCAAGATTATGCATAACAGAATTTAAATATATCTCATTGTAAGCGCGGATCATCTGCCTTTATCTCCTCTCTTATAATATCAATCATCAAGATTTCATTAGGATCAAAGGTATTCCCTTTTTTATCAGATAAATAAGATAATCTTGCCAACTCATCTCTTTTTTTTCTAAGTGGGAAATGTTGGTCGTGTGGTGCCTCTTCATATCCTACAAACTTAATTTGAGAAAACGCCTTAGGAGAAATCAATACAATTTGATTCCCAAGATTACCTAATTTCATTACTTGAGCAAGACACTTTACTGAAAGTCCATTTTGAAGAAAATCCCTAGCATAAGAAAAATATGAATCATCTGCACGATAGCCTTTTATAATATCATAACCTTCTATCTTAACAGGAAAATTCTTAAGAATATATTCTCTTGCCATTTTACCAAAATCATTATCCATAGTAAATTTTCTATTTCTCAAAAGTAAGGATATCCAATGAATAACACAATACTCCTTACTATTCAAATCTAGTACCTTTAATCCAGTTAGATCAAGAGTATATTTATTTGCAAAACCACCGTGCCTATCATCACATGCCCATTCTTTTGCCAAATCTATATATTCTGTACAATAAAATCCCACTCCATA
>CAMWJY010000122.1 GCA_947174685.1 uncultured Mollicutes bacterium
TATAACCCTCCAAATACTACCTTCTAATAATAACTTTAATAATATGTCTAAATGTGACTAGCGTATACACAAGCGGTAAAGCCAGTGAAATATAGATAATAAAATCTGAATTAAATAAATAGGCAAAAAATATTCCTATAAAAACTATACATCCATCATATAAGCATAGCTTAGCACGGACTCCTCTATTAATTGCTGGATTGATTGCTATAGATAAAACATAACTAAATACAAAACAAATCACATAATAGACTAACGCTGAAAAGATTCCTTGTAAAAAGGAGAATGTTTGGAAAAACAGCTTAGCTGAATCAAAAGTACTATCTATAAAGATACGGAAATAATAAGTATCTGCTGCTTGATTCCTAGCAACATTTGCAAAGCTAAAGTTTGCGATATTCAAATCCTTATAGGCAAGTGTAGCTGCTTTAAAACTACTATAATATAGACTTGCAGTTTCTTCTTCAAAAACAATTGTAACTGTATCTAATTTGTAGGAAACACGAGTATTCTCATTTGGCAAAAACAGTAAATGGAAGCCCTCGTGATTTACTTCAAAAAAGTCTCCTTTTAATTTTGCTTCACCAGCATCATATTCTACATTCGTTTCTCCATACTGAACAATAGTAGAGGTAATGGTATAAGCAACCGTTTCAGATATCGGATTTTCTGTATAGCATCTAGCTCCTTGCATCAAGGTACAAAACAAAAAGAAAATAAATATCGTTAAAAATACTATTCCACCTTTATCTTTATTATATTTTCCAATGTACCTAGGATGGCACAGACAATCCTTTATTCTTCCAAACATATTTAAAACCTCACATTATTTTTATTATACCAAAAAACAACAATTATTACCACTTAAGATTAAAAATTTGTTATAATATTTATAGGTGAACACTATGAATCAAGAAAAACACTACAATACACTAACCGAATACTATCAAAATAAAATAAATCGCAAGGTTGCCAAGATTGCACTTAATGCCAACTTCACCTGTCCAAACCGCGATGGTACTAAGGGAGTAGGTGGCTGTACCTACTGTTCCAAGATGGGCAGTGGAGATACTGCAGGTAACCCACTTCATTCCATAAAGGAACAATATTTTGAGATGAAAAGCATAATTACAAAAAAGTGGCCTACTGCTTTATTTGTTCCTTATTTGCAAGCCTATTCCAATACCTATGCCCCATTAGAGAAGCTAAAGGAGCTCTATGAAGGAATTATAGAGTTAGATCCTCTTCATATCGTTGAGCTTGCTATCGCAACCCGTCCAGATTGCTTTACTAATGAATTATATGATTACTTAGAATCACTAAATCAGAGAATTCCTTTATCCATTGAATTAGGCTTACAAACCTCTAATGAAGCTACAGCGAAAAGAATCAATCGCTGCTGTACAAATGCTGAATTCATAAATTGTGTTAAAGAACTCAAAAAAAGAAACATTCAGGTTGTTGCTCACATTATAAACGGACTCCCTGATGAAACAGAAACTGACATGTTAAATACAATTGATTTTATCAATTCCTTAGATATTGATGGAATCAAAATTCATAGTCTTCTTCTATTAAAGGATACTGTACTTTTTGACCAATATCAAAAAGAACCTTTTCCTATTTTATCCTTAGAGGAATATGTAACTATCACCGTAAAGCAAATTGTCAGATTAAAGCCTACTGTAATCATTCACCGCTTAGCAGCAGATGGAATTAAGGAGGATATAATCCTTCCAAAATGGCCAATAAAAAAGCTTGTCGTTATGAATGAAATCGACAAGCTTATGCGTAAATTAAACATCTATCAGGGTAATGATTTTAAATAATCCAGCCATCATCACCGATTAAGTATTTTCCTCTGTAAACCTCACTATAAATATCTTCTGCAAGGAACGGACAGACAGGATAGATAATTTTTAATAAAATTAAACCTTGCTTACTTGTAATGCTGCTATTCCATAGCTGTTCTTTAAAAAACCTTGTTAAAGTCTCTACATATAAAACAACATTTTTATTATTTATTGCTTCTATAATAACCTCTACAAAATCTTTAAAAAAGGTTTTTAGTTCATTTTTATCACAGAATGGTTTAGTAAAGTACTCTTCTATACTCTTCTTTAAATTCTTCATACTTGCAAGCTCTGCCTCATCAAATATAAAATCCTGGTTTAAAGGCTTGCTTAAAAAGTACATTCTGCAGGCATCTCCAGAATACTTTTTCAAGAGGTTAGAAAAATCAAAAAGATTATTATTCGCTCTAGTTATCTTATGATAATCCTCATCGTAGGTCATAGAAACCAATTCTAATTTTTTAAATAATGGAGGGAGTTTTACTCTCTTTTCTTTTTCTATAATAGATAAAATGCATAATGGAACAAAAATACTTTCATATACTTCTTCTTCAGGTATTGTAAAGATTTCTATTCCCTTCCATAGCTCAAGGCTTTGAATCGCATCATTAGAAAATATAGAAGAGCTTGCTCCTACATTATCATAAAGAATTGAAAGAATAGGAAGCATTCCTGTAGAGAAGATATGATTTATACTTCCTGAAATCATATTTCCCGGTACCTCTATATCATCAGATAGGACAGGTCTAAACTTTGATGATAAAACAAATGGGAGATAATTTTTTAAAGAATGCAGATTCTCTTCACTATCAATAAAAAATGGCAACAATGCTCCAAAGGAATCTAAGGAAGACATTAGGATTTTGTCCTTACTATAATAGGATTCATAGGTTCCTATGTCAGCTGAAACAAATTGTTCCATTATGAGATTTCTTCCCTCTTCTACTGGGATTCCATTTAAAAAATCACTTTCAATAAATACTCCATTTTGAACTACATCTATAATAGGAAGTCCTTCTTCCTGGGCAGTGATACAATCCTCATGATTTAAATATGGATTTGCAAAATAAACTGAACAATCATATTTATCACTGATAAAGATCGGTATCTTTTTTCCAGTTAAAGGATTGATGGCATAAGAACCCGTAAACACTCCAAAGTCATTTGTATTCTCTTCAGATAAATATAGTTCAACTGCAGGGTATTCTTCATAAAGTGTAAATTCAGTAAAATCAATATGCTCTGGATGGATAAGAATAAAAGAGATTCCTCCTATATATTCTGGTTCCTTAAAGTTATAGGTTAGCTTCGCACCATTTGTAACTGAAAAGTGAATATTTAAGCTATTTTTAGGAGCGAATATATCCTTTAGCTTTTGACATAATGCTTCGCTTAAAGGAAGTGCTTCTATTTTCTTAAGCACACTTTCTCTAATATCAGCTATATCTAAATAAAAGGCCTTTACCTTATTCGGATATAGCGTTTTTTTATTAAAATAGGTATCCAATATCTTTTTCCCAGATTTATCCTGACATACATCAATAAATCCATATTTCATATATCCAAGCTCATATAATTCAATAAAGGCTAGTTGAAGAGAAGTCAAAAAATCATCATGCTTTAAATCGATTGTCTTTTGATCATCCATGCCAACACCTAGCGATAGCATTTGTTCTTCAAAGATGGAGGAAATATCATCATTAATTGAATTACTATGACGCTTATTCTCCATATAAGAGCTTAAGCCTATAGAATCAAAGCCAGTTGGAAATAAGACATTATATCCAGCCATTCGCTGGTATCTAGAAAAGAAATCACCAACAAGTATAGGACGAATATTTAAATCCTGAAAGCCATATAAATTGGTTTTAGGGAATGTTGAAAAAAGATAGGATTTAGGCTTGATTCTATCGTTTTCTACTCTGAAATTTTTACTGGTTTTCCATTCTTTTATCCAGTAAGAGCTATCTTTATTCATAACAATATTCCTCCTTTCTTGAGTAAAGAAAAAGCTGCCTATAGCAGCTGATTTCTTACTTTGTTAATTCTTCAATATAGGCTACAAGATCACCTACTGTAGAAATTGCCTCAGCTTTAGTGTCATCAATTTCCACACCGAACTCATCTTCAATATCCATTACAATTTCTACTGCATCTAAGCTGTCAGCACCTAGATCATCCTTTAATGATGCTTCTAAAGTAACCTTAGCTGCATCTACCTTTAATTCCTTAACAATAATTTCTTGAACTTTATCAAAAATTGCCATTTTAAGTAAATCCTCCTAATTGCTATAATTATATCATTATAATTCAAAAATGTAAATATGAAAAAATAGGCAATCCATTCCAAATAAA
>CAMWJY010000123.1 GCA_947174685.1 uncultured Mollicutes bacterium
TTTTATGAATCGCATGCTTTTGCTCATGTCTAATTTTTAATGAAATTCCAATATTATCATAAACTGACATATTATAATATAATGCATAATTTTGGAAAACCATCGCTACGTCTCTATCAACTGGTGCTAAAGTATTTACTCTTTCACCATCAATCATCAAATCTCCTGATGTGATTCCTTCTAGTCCAGCAATCATTCTTAGAGTTGTAGACTTTCCACATCCAGAAGGTCCTACAAGTACGATGAATTCTCCGTCTTTAATTTCTAAATTAAAGTCATGAACTGCATGAGCACCATTTGGATATATCTTATTTACATTCTTTAATACAAGCTCTGACATTTCAATTCACCTACTTTGATAATTGGAATTTAGTGATTTTTTCTTCACTTAAATACTTCATTTGATGTTTAATTTTAAAATGAGCATGAATACCCACAAATATTGAAGCTACAATCATATAAACATTTGCTCCATAAATGAAGATCAATTTAACTGCAGAAAATTTAGAAAGATCTACATTCATCAAGCCTTGGATAATATAAGAAATTCTTAAAATGCAATATAGTCCAAAGCCTATAGATACATACCCGAACATTCTCTTATAATTCTTTATCTTAATGGCTATTGTAAACAATAATAATAGGAAACCGATATTTGCAAGTATGGCGATTCCTACCCAGAAGGTTCTTTCCATTTGATTGAACAATAAAAGTGCATAAACAAGTTCTGCAACAACACTAAGAAGAGTCATAACATAGCCCATAGTATATGGTCTGTAAAAGGATAAATCTGTGCGCTTTTCTTGCTTTTCAGACTTTGGCAAATTTAGCCACCAAAGGCTATCATTAGTCATTTTATTTTTATGATTTAAATGAGCAATCTTTACTTTATACTTATATACTTCAGACTCATAAGCATGTCGGAATTTAGCTTCAAGATGCATAGCCTTATTACTTGCAGCTTTTTCCATTTTCTTTTTCTTGGATTCATAAGCTGCTTGTATGTTTTGCTTCTTATTCTCTAAAGCCTTAAGTCTCATTTCATTTTCCTTAGGAGTTTTTTGAATCTGTGCCTCAATGACATTTAGAGATTTCACTAGCTTCTTTTGAAGATCATTAAGCTTCTTTTCGCTTGTCTTAGAATGCTTCTCCGTTTTAATCTCATAAGTTTTCTTAGCTTTTACTAGTTTCGTTTGAATATGATTTAATTTCTGTCTAATTGAATCATCTTGAGTTTTGATATTCAAAGTAACATCAGGAAGCAAAACTTCAGCAAGACAAGCATCAATTTCTTTTAAATGAGAAATTCGTTTTTCACGGCGTTGTATTTTTCCTTCTAATTTCGTTCTTTTTGCATTTTCAATTTTTTGCGTCAATGATTTAAGCTTCTTCATGGGCTACAACCTCATTTCTTTTATATATAATATGGTTAATCCATAATGTAGCTATAAAGCCTATGGCCACTAGGATTAGAACAGCAAATACTGCAAATCCAATATAGAAAGTAGCAAATTTTAAAACATAAACATCACCTTCTAAAACCTTTGGATTTTCCAAATATCTTTTTGTAAAATCAACCGTCTTATACTCGCTCATTAGCTTTGAAAAAGAGATGAATCCATAAACTGCAGTACCAATGTTTAATGCTCCAAAAGCACTCATTATTCCTAAAGCTATCTTATCACATACTTTTTTTCTTAGCTCTAATGCAAACATGAATATGATAGAAATCACTCCTGCTAATGCAAACCAGAAGAAAATTCTATTAAAAGCTTGCAGATGGGTATAAAAATCCTTGATACCAGCATTTGCTTTAGTTAGATAACCATATAAATCATAGTAATTTGTCATAAAGCATACTGAATATATAGCCACAATAATCATTACTAACAAATAGACTACGAAACCCACCTTCTGAAATTTAAAACCTTTTTCCATAAAATACACTTTCCTTTCTGCGAGATACTTAGTTTATTGCATACTGCTTACAAGATAAACAACTATTTTATTTATTTACCTTATAAGCAGTCAGAGGAAATTTCCTCTGAAAGCTTTTTTAATTTTATCCCTTCATTGCTAAATAAGCAGCTTGGTATGTTCTTAGATACAAGTCATAACCACGTGCATCTAATTCAGCTTTATAATCTTCCCAAGTAGATAAAACTGTAACACCATCAGGAGCATTTTGTGATGCCTTATAAAGTACAATATTATAAACTAATTGTGCCCAAACTTCATCTTCAATCTTAGTATCAACTAAAGCTTGAGATTGTAATGGTGTTAAAGAGAATGCAGGTGGAATTAAAGTATAGAAATTCTTATTATTTCCTGCAAGTCCAGCTCCACCATAAGTAGGAATATTTGTTGTAGACTCCTTTAACAATTTCCATGCATCAAATCCTCTTTGAGAAGTATATTGATACTCAAAACCAATTTCTTTTTGATAGCCAACTGGTAATAAGCATCCCATCCATTCTCTTAAGAAGCTTGATAAATCGCCGTTAGCACGATCATTTGTAGTTGTCAAAGTCCAAGAATTATATTTAGGAACCTCGATTCCGTCAGGTCCTGTAAACTTTTCATTTGCCTCTAGCATATAGTCTAAACCATAGTTTTGAACTACTGCACCTTCTTCTGTAAAGAAATAGTCAAATACAGTACATGCACGATATAACTCTGCTCCTTCTGCAGCTGCAGAAATTGACCAACCATCTGGCTTAATAACACGTGAATTATCAATATAATATTGCCATACACCATTTACTCTAGAAACAGGAGGTAAAACACCTACTACAGTCTTACCATTAGCTGAGTTTAATGCATCAGCTGTTGTTGATGCTGTAAAATCAAATGTCATAAATCCATAGCTTGGCTTTGCATCATTATCATGGCCATAAAGATTAGTACGATGATTTGATGTAGAAGAAAGATTAAATATATCATTATAGAATAAGCCTTCTTTATACATCTGTGAAATATATGTTAATACATCATAGAATTCTCTTTGAGCAAAAGAATATTGAAGGTTACCATCATTATCAATGTACCATCTAGCAGTATATGTATCTGAACTATGAACCTTAACGCCATCGAAATATGTTGCAAGTCTTAATACATCCTCACGATAGCTAGATTGTCTAGTAAAGAATGGATATACTACAGTTGCTTTTCCGTCTGTCAAATAAGCCGGATTTGCCTTAATAACACGGAATAAAGCAATTAATTCATCAATATCATAAGCAGCTTTAGCGCCCAAATATAATTCAGATGGATTAGTATAATCATAATTTCTCTTGATATATGCTTTTAAGCACTTAGCAAGATCTGCACCATTCATTGAAGTTTCATTCATTAGGGTGATAATATTTTCATCAGTTTTCTTAGTTACAGTTACGCCCTCTTTTGGAGTTACTGTTCCACCATTAGCTCCTGTTCTAGCCTTATCACCTTTCCAGAAGCCTTCATATGCTTTATCAATTACAGTAGATGTATCATAATTTGCACTATCTGCAACATCTAATAGCTTTGTAACCCATGTTTCACGCATTGTATAAGCATGTGAAAACTGATCAATTTCTGCAATATAAGGAATATGATAAATATTTCCATCCCAGTTTGTAATAGAATCTTTGATTGTTGGGTTAGCATCCAAATATGCCTTTAGATGAGGCATTTCGCCTTCCTTCATTAACTGAGATAAGTTTGCAAATTTACCTTCTGTTCCATATGACATTAATTGTGTAGCAATGGAATTACCTCCATAAATAGTTGCATCAGTAAATCCAGTTGCAGATGCAGTTTGAAGCATGTCCTTAGCTTTAGCATTTTGGATTGTGACATCATTAAATGTGGCGTTAAGATCTGCAGCTACCTTTTGCCACATTGGTTTTAAATCACCAGATGAAAGTGTAGAACCATCAGGTAAATCCAAAGGTGTAGACTTGTTGTAAGTCATGGTTTGGGTATCCTTACCATAAGCTAAATTAAACTTCAATTCTACATGCTCTGTAAGATTGTCCTTTGAGGATGGTTTTTTATCTCCACATGATGCAAGTCCACCTACAAGACATGCAGATAATAACAACATCCCAAAAATTTTTGTTTTTTTCATTTTGTTTTTTTCCTTTCTTTATTTTATATGTAAAATATCTTTTTAAAAAGATATTCTTACCAAAATTTATCCTTTTACTCCACCGAGATTTACAC
>CAMWJY010000124.1 GCA_947174685.1 uncultured Mollicutes bacterium
AGCTAAAAGTGGAATGATTGAAATATAGTCATTTCACTTTTTATTTGTATGAAAAAATATATTTGGTACCATAATAATAACTAGAAAGGATTAAAGAATATGATAGAATCAGATACTATAAAATTATTAAGAGAGTGTGACTCTGGAATTAAGATGGGTGTTTCAGCCATTGCAGAGGTTTTTGATTATGTTAAGGATGAAGAATTTAAATCAGTATTAGAAACTTGTAAAAAGGATCATGAAAAGCTAAAAGAGGAAATTCAAGAGCTTTTAGACAAGTATCAGGATGAAGGTAAAAATCCAAATCCTATGGTAAAAGGGATGTCTTGGATGAAAACCAATATGAAGCTTATGATGAAGGAATGTGACACTACGATTGCAGATTTAATTACAGATGGCTGTAATATGGGTGTAAAATCCTTAAATAGGTATTTAAATCAATATAAGGCTGCAGATGAATTTACTAAGGATATTACTAAGCGTTTAATCAATCAGGAAGAAAAGCTAGCTATTCAAATTCGTAAGTTCCTATAAAACGTATCTCTATGATACGTTTTTTCTTTCTGAGCTATATTACCTTTCAAAAATCACTTCAATTCCAAGCTTTTTAGATAAAATCTAAAGAAATTAGGTGTATTTTTTTTCTAAAAGTATTAGAATAATAAGTGAAAGGTGGTATGGATTGTGGCTAAATCAATTGGTAAATTTATTGCATCATTGAGAAAAGCTAATGGCTATACTCAAGAAGCACTTGCTGATATTTTAGGAGTGTCTAATAAAACAATATCTAGTTGGGAGACAGATAACTCATCTCCTGATTTAAATATGATTCCTATTTTAGCAGATTTATTTCATGTGAGCTGTGATGAAATTCTAAAGGGAGAACGTATTTTAAATACTTCAACTGAGGATGGTTTAGAGCTCTCTTTAAAGTTAAAGAAAAATCTTGCGAAAAAGCAGTTACTAAAATATAAGAATATGTCTTATATTTCGGTGGGAATCTTTTTAGCATTTTTAATTCTATTTATTCCAGGTGTACTTTTTATAGCCCATGTTTTTGGGTTAGTATTATTTATTATTTCCTTGTGCATCTATGTGGGAGGTATTGTATTTTCAATGATTTCCTACAATATTTGTATTGATAAAATCCCAGAAGATGAAAATTATTTTGAGTATAATCGAGATATTTTGAAAAAGGTAACATTTCTTAAATGTATATATTCGTTCTTTTTATTATCCTTTGTATTTTGCTTTCTGGCAAACCGATTATTAAAAAATAATTCAAAATATAATGTATCTACTAAGGAGCTTGAGCATCTGAAATATAATTTCAAGCTTAAAACAATTCTGGCTAGTATTTTCTTAGGAATTGTCCTTATAAGCTTTACAATTTATACAATATTTGCTTTGACTCCTGTGACATATCCAAAGTATTCAAAGCAAGCTGCTAAAGAATATCTTTATACCTTCACAATGGAGGTGCAAAAGGAGTATCTAAACATTAAATTAACTGATAATAATACTTTATCCATACATCTTCCTTCAGGATCTAGAAAGCCGCTAAAAGAAACATATTATTTCCCGATTTTCATAGGAAATGAAAAAGATTTTGAGAATATTCAAGGTTTTTCCTATGATGTTTTTTCAATTCGATATTATAAATCTATAGGTACTTGCAGTATTTGTATTGATGAATTTGAAATTCTTTCCTTAAAACAAGAAGTGACAAAAAATGGTACAATTTATTTTGCTTATGAGAAAACTAGAGGCATTGAAAGCTATGGGAATCAATTTTATAATAAGGCTTTAACACCACCAGAAGGAACTTGGATCATTTATCTCATATGTATTTTGCTGTTGGGGATAACATTTGAAGGTATTTATTTTGGAAAAAGGAAAAGAATTCTTTAAAGGAAAGTATTATACTTATCGAATGTGTTTAGTGGGTGGTTCTCAAAAAAATCTCTTAACTATTTGCATATGTTAAAAAATAAATTTAAGAATGTGAATGCGTAAGGCTTCACATTTTTTTATTTCTCACATATTTTAATAGAGGAAGTGGTATAAATTGTGTGGTATATTTTATAAAAGTAATTTTTATACAAATACAGATGAAGAAAAGTTTATAAGAGCGTGTAATCTATTAAATCATCGTGGTCCTGATGATTATGGTTTTCTTTTCAATAAGGAGCATTCCTTTGGGCATAAGCGTTTAGCTATTCGTGACGTATTAAATGCGAAACAGCCTATGAGTATTTTAAATGATCATTTGATTTATAATGGAGAGATTTATAATCAAAATGAACTGGTAAAAAAGCTAGATACTCCATTAGAGTTTAATAGTGATACTTTATTACTATTAAAGCTTCTGATAAAGTATAAGGAAGATATTCTAAAGGAGTTAAATGGAATCTTTGCCTTTGTATATACGCATATGGATGAGGTATGGATTGTAAGAGATATGTTTGGTGTTAAACCTCTTTATTATACCTTCTATAATCAAGATATCATTGTTTCATCTGAAATTAAATCTATATTAGAATATACAGATAAAAGAGTTGTAGATAAAGAAGGCTTGTGTGAGCTACTTGGTATGGGACCATCACATAGTCAGGCTAAGACCGTATTTAAAGGAATCTATGAGCTTAGACCGGGGCATTACCTAAAATTTAAAAAAGGTTCACCAATAGAAGAACATGTATATTATCAGCTTGAGGCGAAGGAATTTAAATACACCTATGATGAAACCAGAAGAATGGTTCGGATACTCTTAGATCGGGCAATACAAAGACAAATGGTATCAGATGTAGATTTATCTACCTTCTTATCTGGAGGCTTGGATTCCTCCATTATCTCTACTATAGTAGCTAGAAATAAGGATACCTTAGATACCTATAGTATTTCTTATGAAAACTCAGAATTTAAGGAAAATGCTTTTGAGCGTTCAAGAGATTCAGACTTTACACATCTAGTAAGCGATGCTATTGGGTCCAACCAGCACGATGTTATGATCGATAATAAATCCTTAGTAGAAGGCTTAAGAGAAGCAGTTTTAATTCGTGATGTACCTGGTATGACCGATATTGATTCTTCGATGTATTTCTTAGCTAAAAATATTAGACAGAAGCACAGACTTGGCTTATCAGGAGAATGTGCGGATGAGGTATTTGGTGGTTATCCATGGTTCTACGAGAAAAAAAGAAAGCTTACAACCTTCCCTTGGATTCGTAACCTAGACTATAAGGAAAGTCTATTAAATGACAAATATCGTAAGGCTTTAAATTTAAAGCAATATGTTATGAATGAATTTGATATGGCTATTAAGGAGACACCAATCTTAAAAACAGATTCTAAAACGACAATAAGACAGCGTCAGTTAAGCTATATCAATATGAAGTATTTTATGACTAACCTTTTAGACAGGAAGGATCGTCTGACTATGGCAGCAAGCATAGAGGTTAGGGTTCCCTTCTGTGATAAGGATTTAGTAGATTTCTTATATAACGTTCCTTTCAAATATAAGTATAGAAGTAAGGTTGAAAAGAAGCTATTAAGAGATGCCTATAAGGGTACAGTTATTGATGAGGTTATTGATAGGAAGAAGAGTCCTTATCCTAAGAGCAATTCAACAGAATATCATAATGAGGTTGTTAAGCTTTTAAAGGAAGTTCTAGAGGATAAAACAAGCATCCTATATGAAATCTTTGATATAGACAAAATCAAAGATATCTTAAATTCTACCGAAGAGCTAGAGGTTCCATGGTATGGTCAGCTCATGCGTAAAACAGCATTTTTAGCCTACCTTTATCAAATAGATTATTGGTTTAAAACCTACAAAATACAATTGGAGATTGAGTAAATTTGGAAAACTTAGATTTTGTATCTAAATTGTTAAATGAACGAATTATGCTTGGTAAAAAAGAAGAAATTACTGAAAACTTGAGCATAGTTCCCGTATATAAGGTTAAAGTAAACTTCTTTAATGTCAATACGGATATTAAGGATACAGCAGGGGATGGTAGTAATATCAATTTATTGATAACCC
The DNA here is from genome assembly GCA_947174685.1 of uncultured Mollicutes bacterium. Classification (GTDB taxonomy): domain Bacteria; phylum Bacillota_I; class Bacilli_A; order Acholeplasmatales; family Anaeroplasmataceae; genus Pelethenecus. The sequence goes on from CAMWJY010000124.1 coordinate 4,046, forward strand.
CTGTATGTATCTTACAGATTAAGAATGAAAGCATCACTATATTAAAGTTTGAGGAGAAGGCTCCAAAGGAAGATTTCTTTGATTTCATCCCAAGCTTAATGTCTAACATTAATATCAACGATGTTTTAAAGGGATTAAAAA
>CAMWJY010000125.1 GCA_947174685.1 uncultured Mollicutes bacterium
GGAAGAAAAATTCCTCTAAAAACAGAGGAATTTATCATTAAAATTATTCAGAATAAGTGATATTTTTACTTCCTGCAGATAAGTCACAGATAATCTTTGATTCTCCTTCTCCTTCACCATTAACAGTGTAGAACTCTTTTGACCTAGCAAGAGTCATCTTTAAGCTTCCGGCAGAAAGCTTAAATTTACCTTGAGTTAAGATATCACCAACAAGAGTAAGGCTTCCTGCACTTAAATGTGCATCGATTACAGAAAAGCTTGTATCCTTTAAAGAGACACCTCCTGCGCTAGAATGAATTGTAGCTTCTGTAATGGAACAATCCTTCATGCTAAGGGAACCGGCAGAAAGCTCAAAATGACTAGTATCTACTGTAGTGTCTTGTAAGCTTACACTTCCTGCACTAGAATCTATTTTTAGATTAGAAATGGAAGAATCCTCAAGCTTAACGCTTCCTGCGCTTACTTCTATATCTGCTTTTCCTATAGTTAAACTCTTAATACTTACACTTCCTGCTGAAGAATCAATTTCAACCTCATCTAGATTAGAATTAATCACTAGCTTTGCTTTTGTGTTGCGAATAGAGAAATTGAAGAAGGAAAACTTATGGTCTTGCTCAATAGATAGAGTTTTTGTATCTTCATCATAGGTAATCTCATAGGTAATTTTCTTACTTTCCCAGTAGGTTAATGCATTATCTCCTTCCCCATATACGATTTCTATGCCCTCTGTTGAAGCATCATAGATGACTCTTGCAATTTCACCAAAGGTTTGTTCCTTTTGTTCTAAATTAGGGTCATCAAAGGCACCAACAAATTCATTATCAAAATCAATTTGAGTACTTGCTACTGCGGTAATACCTATACCTAAAATAGTTAATATAATGCCTGTTATGATAAGTCCTTTAATCTTCATATACTGTCTCTCTCCTTCCACCAAATAACCATTTAAAGAAGCTAATGATCAGATGTCCTATAAAGATTACAATCTTTAATAACAATGGTCCAACAATCAAAATCACGCCGATTAAGGTAATCCCAATACCTATTCTAAAAAGTGCCTGTGCCCATGAGGTTACAAATAAAGTACATCCATGCCATATGGAGAGAACTCCTCCTGCAAAGCAACCAATACCTGCTCCTACAATTGCTGCAATACATCCAAACAAAATAGCAAATAGCGCAATCCAGAAAGGAAATAAGCAAATCAGCAATACAAGTCCTACCCCTGTTTTAGTGTCAGAATTTTTTCTTCTAACCCTTTTTCTTTCTGATTTTGGCTCTTCACGTTCTACAGGCTCTCTTTCCCTAGAATCTCTAGATCTATATCTTCTGTCTTCAGATTCTTCCTCCTCTTCATATCGAAATTTTCTTTTGCGAGAAGGATCCACTCTTCTTGCAATATCTTCTATTTCTCCCAAATCATAGATGACATCAGCTTCAGATTTACCTGTTCTTTCAATTCTATCCTCGATTAATTCATCGTAATAATCTAGAATATCATCTCTTTCATCACGATCTAAGTGAGATAATTCTTCTCCTAGACGTTTCATAAATTCCCTTTTTCTCATCAATTATCCCTTCCTTTTAATAAATTCATAAACTCTTTCCATATCTCTCCACTCATCAATAAACTCCTTGATACGCCTTTCTCCCTGACGAGTGATCTCATAATATTTTCTCGTTCGTCCGTTAAAATCTTTAGAAAACGTTCTAAGGCAATTTTGAGCCTCTAAACGTCTTAAGATAGGATACAGAGTAGATTCCGATATCTCTATAAGCTCAGAAATATCACTGATTATTTTATAACCGTAGGATGGCTCTTTTCTTAAGCTTGCAAGAACGCACACCTCTACGATTCCCTTTTTTAATTGAACATCCATCTCATCACTCCTTTAATACTATGCATTACATAGTATGAAGTCTAAAAAAATATGCAAAATTATTTTTTCACCCATAGTATACTATGTATTATATAGTATGTCAACACTTTTTATGCAAAAAATGCAAATTTATAGAAAAAAGAGGACTTTCATCCTCTTTTTAGCAGTCTATAAGCCATGTTCTGTACCTAAAATTAGGTGGTAACTATTTATCTGCAATTGCTTGCCCCTATGATAGCTTCATTTTGCCTCATAGAGCTCCCCTACCAAAATTTGGGTTTCTAGCTTGAGGGGTTTACCAACGTTTCATTTCTATATTTCTATAGAACTCGTCTCTGTGGCACGTTATGGAATACACCATATCCATAAAGGACTTAGGCTTCTTCCGCCGTCATATCACTATGCCTTAGCTTATTTTTTGGCTAAGCACAAACACTACAATCATCTCAGATTGTGCTAGCATGGACTTTCCTAACCAATTGGCTCAGTTACCCAACTACCGTCCTATAGTATAGCATTATTTTTTAACAAATCAAGAAAAGAAATCTACTTTTATACCTTATTATCTAAACTTCTTTTCTTGATTTCCAAGGAGGCAATACAAACTTATTACTTATCTATGGCTTAATTTTAATTACTGGACGTACATATTTCCAAAAACGATTTGGATCATGAAAAAAGTAAAATACTCTTTCTGGGGTTGTATCTAATCTATATCCTGATTTCTCATAATCAAAATTTTTCATTGCAGCTTCAATTTTCTTCTCTACACTTTGAATTTCTTTTGCAATATCAAATGGGCCATGCTCAAAAACAATATATTCTCCTTCTTCTACATCTATGAGCTGCATATTTTGAGGAATAGGACCATTATAGCTTTTTGGAAGTCGTGCACCATAGCCTTCAGCCAAGGGAATTCCCCAGCTGCATATTCTCCCTTCTGGAGCATTAATCCATGCCATCAGCTGACCACTAGAGGAATTATTTTCAGAACCATTATTATCATCAAGCTTACCCTTAATACTATCTAGAAGTCCACAAATTGTTTCACAGTCCTGGCCTGGAATCTTGCTTTGTTTTTGCCAGAAATCCCAGTATCCTACACTTGTGTAATTTCTAATATGTAAGAATTTATGGGCTGGAATTCGTATGAAATATACCTTCACATCACTTTTACTATCCTCTGCTTCATTATTCTCTTTTTCTGTGATAAAGCAGTCAAAGGGCTTAATAATCGTCTGCAAGGCTACTGGAATCGGATTTTTTCTATATTCGCTAGGACTAATCCCATAGGCTTTTTTAAAAGCTCTTGTAAAGGCTTCTGGAGAAGAGAAACCATACTTTAAAGCTATATCAATAATTTTAGAATCCCTATCTCTAAGTTCCTTTAAGGCGAAGGATAGCTTTCTATAATGTAAATATTTCCGAAAGGGCATACCAGAAATCTCACTAAATTTTCTAGAGCTATAGTATTCAGAATAGCCTAGCTCTTTTGCTAATCGCTTCAAGGTTATGAATTCGGAATCTCCCTCTACTATACAGGTATCTATGATAGAAATGATATCCTGTATATTCTTATACCAATACTTTAAATCTTCCATAATGTACTCCTTTTATCCATGTTTGACTATATTATATAAAGATTTTAGTCTTATTTCTTGATTTTAGTTGTCAATAAAACAATTTTTAAAAGAAATAAATCTTGCATAAGCATAATTAAAAGAGGTACCATAGGATACCTCTTTGATATTAGAAATTATTGATCTTGCTTCTTTTCGTTTCTTCTTTGAGCATCTCTTAAGGCATCTTTTCTAGATAAGTCAATTTGACCTTTTTCGTTTACGCCAATGCACTTAACGATGATTTCATCATTTAAGGATACAACATCCTCAGGCTTTTCAACTCTTTCCAAAGCTAGTTTAGAAATATGACATAGGCCTTCTGCACCCTCCCAAAGCTCTACAAATACACCATATTTTTCTATTCTAGTAACTCTACCAGTGTAGATAGCACCTACCTCTGCTTCGCGAACAGAATCCAAAATGTATTGTAGACATGCCTTAGCAGTGTCCATATTCTCATGCATTACATATAGTCTTCCATCTTGTTCTAAATCAATCTTAACATTGTCAAAGCGTTCAATAGTTGCGTTGATGGTCTTACCACCTGCACCAATAACATCCTTAATCTTATCTGGATTAATCTTAGCTGTAACTACCTTAGGAGCATACTGTGATAATTCAGGACGTACCTCAGAAATTGTTGTAGCCA
>CAMWJY010000126.1 GCA_947174685.1 uncultured Mollicutes bacterium
ATGAAAATTATTTATGCTTTAAAAATTTTAGATGTGATATTACAAATCGAGAATCTTATAGATGAGGAAATACCTATCTCGATTGATGAATGTGATGGTGATGAAAATGAATGGTTTTTTTATCATAGATAAACCTAAAGGTATTACTTCCCAGGGAGCAGTACTAAAAATCAAGAAGCAATTTAATTTAAAAAAATGTGGGCATACAGGTACTTTAGATCCTGATGCTACTGGAGTACTTATTGTAGCCTGTGGGGAGGCAACAAAGCTAATTCGCTTATTAGAAGAAAATCAGAAGGAATATGAAACCACTATCGTCTTTGGACTAGATTCGAATACGTTAGACGTTTATGGAACCATTACTCAAGAATCTGATATGTCTTTTACTCTGCAAGAACTGGATGAAGCTTTAGCTAACCTGAAGAATCAAGCTTTACAAATACCTCCTATGGTTTCAGCAATAAAGGTTGCTGGCAAGAAGCTCTATGAATATGAAAGAGAAAACAAATTTGTTGATTTAGCACCTAGAAGGGTTCAAATTGAAAGAATTGATCGTATTTCTGAGCTGAGAGTAGCAGAAGGACATCTTGAGGTAGATATTCGTATTGTTTGCTCTAAGGGATTTTATGTGCGAAGCTTTGCAAGAGATTTAGGACAGGCTTTAGGTGGTTGTGCTATATTAAAGGACCTAAGAAGGCTTAAAAGTGGTCGATTTTCTGTCGATGAGGCTATCAAACTAGATTTTCTTACAGAAAAAAATCTATATTCTATAGAAAAAATCTTTGATTTTACTCGCGTAGAAGTCAATGATTTTGTTGCTCATCTTGTGAAAAATGGTGTTATGCTAGATGAACGACAAATTATTACAAAAGAACCATTTTACATTCTGCATAATGGTGCTATAATAAGTATATATGAGGTTGTAGGAGAAAATCAGTATAAGCCTGTCGTAATATTTAAAGAAAGCTGAGGTGTACTTCATGAAAACTATACATATAAAAGATAATGACCATGAATTAATCACAGAGCCCCTTTGTGCTGCAATTGGGAACTTTGATGGTGTACACCTAGGACATCAAAAGCTGATAGAAGAATGTAAAAGACATGGATATAAGTCTGCAGTATTGACCTTTTATCCACATCCATCTGTATTTTTAAAGAAAATACCAGATTATAAATTAATTACGCCAATGTTTCATAAGGCAGATATCTTAGCACATATGGGAATTGATTATTTGATTATCATGGAATTTAATGATGATATTGCTAAGATTAGTAAAGAGACCTTTATGTCTTGGATGAAGCGTTTAAATATAAAATCCTGTGTATGTGGTTATGACTTTACCTTTGGTAGGAAAGCAGAAGGAACAATCATCGATTTAGCAAAGGAATTTGAATTTTATGAGGTAAAAAAGTTTATATATGATGATGTTAGGGTTTCCTCAACGTATATTAGAGAGCTATTATCCTTAGGCGATGTTTCCAAGGTGAATCGTATGCTTGGAAGAACCTTTTCTATCCGTGGAATGGTCAATTATGGTACTCAAAATGGTCGTTTAATAGGCTTCCCTACCGCAAATGTAGACTATAAGAACTACTTTCTACCTGCAAATGGTGTATATTTTGTTACAGTTCAAATTGATCATGTACTGTATTTTGGAATGTGCAATATAGGGAATAATCCAACGTTCAATTATTCCTTTATCAGAAAGCTAGAGGTTAATATTTTTGGGTTAGATGCAGACATATATGGAGCTCAAATTGAGGTCTTTTTCCATAATAAAATTAGAGATGAGGCAGCCTTTCCTTCTAAAGAGGCCCTAATTTCTCAATTGGAAACAGATAGAAAGAAGTGCTATATGCTTTCAGTTGATATGAATTTTACAAAATAGTATTTTTTTTCTTGAAATTAGATTACTAATTTGATATAATTAAAAAGGTCGATTTCTTTGTATATGGAATTCCTCATTCCTATACTAGGATATTCGCGTAAATTTATAAAGGAGGAAGATATTTATGTTAACTAAGGAAAGAAAAGCAGAATTAGTAAAGACTTATGGTAAGAATGAAAAGGATACTGGTTCAACACAGGTTCAAATTGCAATCTTAACTGAAGAAATCAATCTTTTAAACGTACATTTTGAAAAGCATATTCATGATTTTCATTCTAAACGTGGTTTAATGTGCAAGATTGGTCAAAGAAGAGCTTTATTAGACTATTTAAAGAGAACAGACTTAAAAGCATATGAAGAGCTAATTAAGAAGCTTGGCTTACGTCGTTAATTTGGTACTATTTTTAGTACCTTTTTCTTTTGTTTAAGGCGTTTAAAGAGCAGAAACTAATTTTTACACAATTTTTTGTTTATTTTAGTAGATTTTATGATATAATAATTCTGTTATGAATAAAAAAGAAAGAATTTTAAGGAGAAATTAAAATGAGTGAAGTAAAACGCTTCGAATACAATTGGGCAGGACGTCCTCTTGTAGTAGAAATCGGAGAGGTTGCAAAGCAAGCGAATGGTGCTTGTATGGTAACCTATGGAGGAAGCACGGTTTTATCAGCAGTTTGTTCTAATAATGTAGCATCAACCGCAGACTTTTTCCCATTAATGGTATTATACCAAGAAAAATTATATGCAGCTGGAAAGATTCCAGGTGGATTCTTAAGAAGAGAAGGTAGACCTTCTGAGCATGAAACATTAGTTTCACGTTTAATTGACCGTCCTATAAGACCTTTATTTGCTGAGGGGTTTAGAAATGAGGTACAGGTTGTAAATACAGTATTATCTAGTGATCCAGATTGTACTACAGCTATGGCTGCAATGCTAGGATCCTCCATTGCCTTAATGATTTCAGATATTCCATTTGAAGGACCTATTGCAGGAGTTGTTGTAGGTAAGGTAGATGGAAAGCTAATCATTAACCCAACTCCAGAGGAGCTTGAAAAATCAGATATTAACCTAACAGTAGCTGGTACACACACTGCAATCAACATGGTTGAGGCAGGTGCTCGCTTTGTAAGTGAGGATGATATGTGGGAAGCTCTAAAGTTTGGCCATGCTGAGATTCAAAAGCTATGCGATTTTGAGAAAGAAATCGTTGCAGCTTGTGGCAAGGAAAAGGTAGAAGTAGAATTATTTGAAGTCAATAAGGATATTATGGCTGAGGTTAAAGCTTATGCAGAAAAGCGTCTAGTAGAAGCAATTCGTATTGAGGATAAGCTTGAACGTTATGCTGCAATTGATGCAATCAATGCTGAAACTCTTGCACATTTTGATGAGAAAGTATTTATCAAAGAGATTGAAGGAATCAAGGTCATTGATACAGAAGAAAAACAACAATATCTACGTCATGTACAATATACCCTAGACGATATCTTACACACAGAGGTACGTCGTTTAATCTCTGTAGATAAGGTTCGTCCAGACGGTCGTAAGGTAGATGAAATTCGTCCACTTTCTAGTAGAATTGATGTATTACCACGTGTTCATGGTTCTGCATTATTTACTCGTGGACAAACTCAGAGCTTAGGTACAGTTACTTTAGGTTCATTAGTCGATAGCCAGATTATTGATGGTTTAGGAGAAGAATCTAATAAGAGATTTATGCTACACTATAACTTCCCTCAATTTTCAGTAGGTGAAACAGGTAGATATGGTGCTCCAGGACGTCGTGAAATTGGTCATGGTGCTTTAGGTGAGCGTGCTTTATCCTATGTCATTCCTAGTGAGGATGAATTCCCATATACTATTCGTGTAGTATCTGAAATTCTAGAATCTAATGGTTCTTCCTCACAAGCAACTATTTGTTCAGGAACTCTAGCTTTAATGGCTGCAGGTGTACCTATTAAGGCTCCTGTTGCAGGTATTGCTATGGGATTAATCACTTATGGTGATGACTATACCATTTTAACCGATATCCAAGGCTTAGAGGACCATTTAGGAGATATGGACTTTAAGGTTGCAGGTACTCGTGAGGGTATTACAGCCCTTCAAATGGATATTAAGATTAAAGGTATCACTTATGAAATCCTAAGAGAAGCATTATATCAGGCTAAGCAAGGTCGTTTAGAAATCTTAGATCATATGGCTACAACAATTTCTGAGGTACGTCCTGAATTATCACAGTATGCTCCTAAGGT
>CAMWJY010000127.1 GCA_947174685.1 uncultured Mollicutes bacterium
TAGAAATATAAATGCAATTGAAGTATAATAGAATATATATAGGGTAATCTTTTAGGATTATCCTATATTTTATAAAAGGAGAAAACATATGAAGAGTTTAATAGAAGATCAGGAATTATATTCTGCAATCAAGAAAGAACAGGAAAGACAAAATTACCATATTGAGCTTATTGCTTCTGAAAATTTTGTTTCTTCTGCAGTGTTAGAAGCTCAAGGAAGTATTCTTACGAATAAGTATGCAGAAGGATATAGTGGAAGAAGATACTATGGAGGCTGTGAGTTTATAGATGAAGTAGAAAATATAGCTATAGAACGCGCATGTAAATTATTTGGTGCGAAGTATGCAAATGTCCAGCCACATTCAGGCTCTACAGCTAATATGGGAGCTTATGGCGCTTTACTTTCTGTCGGAGATGTTATTTTAGGAATGTCTTTAGATGCTGGAGGGCATCTAACTCATGGCTATGAGAAAAGCTTTAGTGGCAGGCTATATAAGTCCTATTCCTATGGCTTGGATGAAAATGGTTATATTGACTATGAGGAGGTAGAGCGTATTGCCAAAGAGGTTCATCCTAAGCTTATTGTTGCGGGAGCAAGTGCCTATTCTAGAGTAATAGACTTTAAAAGATTTAGAGAGATTGCAGATTCTGTTGGAGCTTATCTTATGGTAGATATGGCACATATTGCAGGATTAGTTGCTGCTGGATTACATCCAAATCCAATGGAATATGCAGATATTGTAACAACAACCACACATAAAACCTTGCGTGGACCACGTGGTGGTATGATTTTAACCAATAATAAAGAAATTGCAAAAAAGGTGAACTCCTATGTGTTCCCAGGAATACAAGGTGGACCTTTGATGCATGTTATCGCGGCAAAGGCGGTTGCATTTAAGGAAGCATTAGAACCAAAATTTAAAGACTATGCTAAGCAGGTGATATTAAATTGTAAAGCTTTAGCAGATGAGCTTTCAAAATTAGGATATACTCTGATTTCTGGCGGAACAGAAAATCATCTTGTTTTGGTGGATATCTATAATAGTGTTGGAGTGACGGGAAAACAAGCAGAGGATATCTTATATTCTGTAAATATTACCTGCAATAAGAATGCAATACCACATGACACATTAAAGCCTACTATTACCTCAGGCTTAAGACTTGGTACTGCAGCCATAACGACAAGAGGCTTTAATGAAGAGGACTGTAGAAAAGTTGCAAGATGGATAGATCAGGCTTTAAGAAATTATGACAATGAATCAGTTTTAAAGAGAGTAAGACAAGAAGTCATCGAAAGAATGAAAAAAACTATATCATAAGCAGGTGGTTTTAATGATATTAAAGCTTAGAAGTTTAAGAAGAGATGAGTGGAAAAGTATCACTCAAAAGAATACGAAAAGCTTAAAAATTGAAGAAGAAGGATTTGTTGGTACAATCGGGTTATTAACAATTGAGGAAATTGAAAAGCCTTTAGTTGTTTCTTATCCAAAATATAATGTCACTATTGCAGATAAAGGATATAAATGGTTACAGTTTGCCCCTAAGAATGAAAATTGGTGGCTAACCGTTTTATATGATGATAAGGATAACTTAATAGAGAGTTATTTTGATATTACAAAATCAAATGATTTTGAAGATGAGGATAATCCCACCTTTATTGATATGTTTTTAGATGTTGTCTTTTCTAAAGAAAGAGAGCCAGTCATTTTAGATGAGGATGAGCTGAAACAGGCATTAGATGAAAAATTAATTACAAAACAGGAGTATGAATTCGCCTTTTTTCTTGCAAAAAGTATTATCAAAGGGTATAATAAGAATAGAGCGAAATATTATGCATTTATTGATCGCTTTTATCAAAAACTTCGGAAATAGAAGGAGGTTTTATTTATGAAATATAATTTTTGTCCAAATTGTGGATGCAAATTAGAAGAGCACTATAAATTTTGTCCAGGCTGTGGTATAGATCTTGGTGGTGGAGATCGTCCACGTCAATCAGAAGCACCTGCTAGTAGATCATATGTTGAAACACCAAAAGCTACTGAGGCATCTGGATTAGAAAAAGCTAAAATGCTATTCAGAGAAAAAGATTATCCTATGGCTTTATCTTATCTTATAGAGTATGCAAATTCTGATGATCTTGATATAATATATATGATAGGATACTGTTTATATATGACTAAGAAGTTTGATCCTAGCTGTGAAAAATTCTTAAGACGTGCTGCAGATCAAGGACACCCTCTAGCTCAAGCATCATTAGGTGAATTATATTATGCCTTGGCTGAGGAAGCTAGTAAAGGTGATTTTGATGAAGAAACAAAAACCCAATGCGAGGCATATTATAGTTTAGCACTGAAATATTTGAATATGGCTAAAGCGAACGGTATTAAATAGTAATAAATTGAGGACAAGTTGAAAAACAAGTCCCTTTTTATTATGAGGAGGTGGAATAAATGAAAGACTTACGATTTGTATTAAAATATTTAGGTAGATTTAAAAAGGATATGTTTTTAGCTATCTTTTTTATCGTTGTAGAAACAGCATTTGAATTATTTATTCCATTTCTTATGAAGGATATTATTGATCAAGGAATTCACGAGCAGGATATGAAGCAGATTTTAATATCAGGAATCCTGATTATTGGTTGTGCTTTAGTTTCTTTACTAACAGGGCATTTTTATGCAAAATTTAACGCCAGGCTTGTTACGAACTATGCCTATACCCTTAGACAAGAGGCATTCCAGAAAATTCAAGAGTATTCCTTTTCTAACTTAGACCACTTTCAAACTGCTTCTTTAGTTACTCGTATTACAAATGATGTAACGGTAATGCAAAACACATTAGTTGGAGGAATCCGACCACTTTTTAGATCCCCTCTATTGCTTGTAATGGGAATTGGCTTATCCTTTGCTATGGCGCCAAAGCTTGCTTGGATTTTTATTGCTGCTATTCCAGTGTTAGGGAGTATATTATTTTTAATCATTTGGAAAACAGCTCCAAAGTATAGTACACTTCAAAAGAATATTGATGATTTAAATCGTGTAGTTAGAGAAGATGTTTCTGCTATTCGTACAGTAAAATCTTATGTACGAGAGGAATATGAAATAGAAAAATTTGCTGATGCAAATACAAAAGTAATGCAAACCACCAAAAATACATTCAAAATTGCTCAGCTCAACCTACCCTCCCTACAGCTTGTCATGTATGGAGTTACAGTTCTTGTCTTAGGGCTAGGAGCTATTTTAGTGCATAATGAAGAGCTTAAAGTAGGTAGTCTTTCAGCGATTTTATCCTATGTTGCTCAAATCATAAATTCTTTAATGCTGCTATCTAATGTATTTTTATTGATGAATCGTTCCTTTGCTTCCTCTAAGCGTTTAAAAGAGATATTAGTTGAGACACCTGAGATTCAATCTAAGGATAATGCCATTTTAGAGCTTACAAGTGGAGATATTGAATTTAAAGACGTATCCTTTAAATATCATATTCAAAGTGAAGAATCTGTTTTATCTCATATTAATTTAAAAATTAAACAGGGAGAAAGTGTTGGTATACTCGGCGGAACTGGTTCTGGAAAATCAACATTAATTTCTTTGATTTTACGGTTATATGACGTAACTGAGGGTCAAATTCTTTTAGGTGGAATAGATGTTAAGGATTATGACTTAAAGAATTTAAGAGATAATGTTTCTATAGTTTTACAAAATAATGTATTATTTAGTGGAACTATAAAAGAGAATTTATTATGGGGAAATCCTAATGCCTCTATGAATGAAATAGAAGAGGTTTGCAGACTTTCCTGTGCAGATGAATTTATTTCTCGATTGCCTAAAGGCTTAGAATATGATTTAGGACAAGGTGGAGTGAATGTATCAGGTGGTCAGAAGCAACGACTTTGTATTGCAAGAGCGCTGCTTAAAAAGCCTAAAATCATCTTATTTGATGATTCTACCTCGGCTTGTGATATGGAAACAGAGCGTAAGATAATGTCATCCGTTCGTAATTTAAAGGATGTGACCAATATTGTTATTGCTCAAAGAATTACTTCAGTTATGGGAGCAGATAAGATTATTATTTTAGATAATGGTCATATTGTTGATATGGGAACTCATGAGGA
>CAMWJY010000128.1 GCA_947174685.1 uncultured Mollicutes bacterium
ATCTTCATTATTTAATGTATCCTTAGATGAATTTTTAAATAATGATTATACACCAGCAAAGGAAGAAGCATTGGTTGAAGAAGTAGCAGTAGAACCACAAGTAGAACCCGTTTCTACAGAACCTATGGGAGTATGTAGTAGCTGTGGCAAGCAGTATCCTGCATCACAACTAAAAACTAGAAGTAGGAGAGTCAGAAGAGGAAGACGAAGACATACAATACAAGAAGGACCATATTGTCCAAGCTGTTGGAATGCAATTCAAGTTGCTCGTAATGAACAAAAGGATTATGAGGCAAGAGAACATGCCAAAAAAGTAAAATTCAGAAGAATATTAGGATATGTTCTAGGACTTGCTGCCTTAGCAGTTTTATTTGGAATTTCTGTTGCAATGGCGATGAACAGTGGTGATAATGATTGGATGATTATTGGAGCAGTTGCAGGTGTATGTGCATATTTCATTATTGCTTGTGCATTATTGGGCGACAATTTAGTTACAAACTGCTTTTCTACAATTGCAGGCTTCGGAGTCAGATTTCCAGGAATCATTTTCACTTTAGATATTAATGGAATTATATTCTTAATTCTCGTAAAAGTGTTATTTGGAATCATTTCACTTATTATTTCTTTACTTGCGTTTATTGCAGCATGCTTAATCAGTGGTCTTTTGGCTATCGTATATTATCCTTACATTTTGGTAATTAGCTATAAACATCCAGAAGATATTGATTTTGATTAGTAAAGAATTAAATTAAAAGATGCTTGTAAACCTATAGGCATCTTTTTTTCTTGCTTTTTAATAGTTCATTTTGTATAATTTAAAAGGTAAGAGAAGGTGATTTTATGGAAAGTATCTATAATTATACAGAGGATATGTTAAAAGAATACTGGATATCTAAAGGTGAAAAGTCTTTTCGTGCCCCTCAAACTATAGAATGGCTTTATCGCCATCAGATTACTTCCTTTGATGAAATCACTAATATGAAAAAAACTGTCATTGAGGAATTGAAAAAGGATTTCACCTTAGGAACATTAGAATGTGTTACTCATCAGAAATCAAAGGATGGTACTCAGAAATTTTTATTTCAGCTAGAGGATGGAAACTTAATAGAAACAGTTTTAATGCATCAAGAATATGGCTATAGTGTCTGTGTTACAACAGAGGTTGGCTGTAATATGGACTGCCAGTTTTGTGCAAGTGGAATGAAGAAGAAGCTTAGAAATTTAGAAACTAAGGAAATGGTTCTTCAAATCCTAATGGTTGCAAAGCTAGCAAATGTTAGAGTAAGTCATGTAGTTGTGATGGGAATTGGAGAACCATTTGATAATTATGAGAATGTCATTTCATTTTTAAAAATTATCAATCATCCTCTAGGACTAGAAATAGGAGCTAGACATATCACCGTTTCTACATGTGGTATTGTTCCTAAAATTATAGAATATTCTGATTTTGATTTACAGGTAAATCTGGCAATTAGCTTACATGCGCCTAACAATAAGATTAGAAATCAATTAATGCCTATCAATAAAGCCTATCCGATTGAAGAAATCATAAAGGCAATTCGTTATTATATCAATAAAACAAATCGTAGAGTAACTATAGAATATATCCTCATTAAAGGAATCAATGATTCTATAGAATGTGCAGATGAGCTTGCAACTCTATTACATGGTTTAAATGTTTATGTCAATTTGATTCCCTATAATGAAGTGGTTGGAAAACCCTATGAGCGTTCAAAAAAAGAGGACATGGTTGCTTTCTTTGATTGGCTAAAGAAAAGAAGAATCAATGTTCAGCTTCGTAAGGAACAAGGCTCAGATATAGATGCTGCCTGTGGACAACTAAGAAGTAAACACATGAAATCTTAATATAAGCTTTAGAACTCCTTTGAATAGGAGTTTTATTTTTCATATTTTCATAGATTTTGTCAAATACTATAGAGGGTGAATTTTATGAAGCTTGCATTAAGATTATGGCTTGTGACATTTGGTATCATTTTAGTTTGGGTTTATTTTTTATTTATATCTCCTAAAATATTTAATAATCATATTTTAACAATACCTAATGTCATTGATATGAATGAAGAACAGGCAATATCAGAATTAAAGAAAAGTAAAATAAAGTATCAAATCACATATGTAGAAAGCGAAGAAGAGGTTGCTTTAAAGACAGTTCCTTATGCTGGAACGAATGTTAAAGCGGATTATGTGATTTCATTATATATTGGAAAAATTATGCCAGCCGCCTATAAAAGCTATTTGGGTAGAATGTATGAGGAGCTGGCTGACGAGATTGAACTAATGTGTAATAATCATGGTTTAAAACTTAAAATAGAATATGAAGAAACAGAAAATATGGTGAATGGAGTAATAATAAGAGAATCACTTGTGGATGGGTCTATCCTAAATCAAGGAGATGAGTTATGCTTAACCATTTCTACAAATCATTCTTCTTATATGCTTCCTGATTTTGTAGGTCTATCTATTGATGATGCATTAAAGCTTATTGAAGAGTATAACTTAAAGGTGAATCTTACCTATATTCCAACTCCTATAGATGAGGATATTGTTATCTTTCAATCTAGTCCTGCAAATACATTGATTCAAAAGAATAATCCTTATGCATTAGACTTATATATTTCTAAAGGAGTTAAGACAACAGCTGCTGTTGATGTGGATTTTTTTATAGAGGTCATCGCTAATTTAGGCTATGAAATGGAGCTAAATTACATAAATTCTAATGATTTAGAAAATAAATTAGTTGCGTTTGAGGTCCAAAAGTTATATGATAGTAATATAGTAAAATATATCCTTTGGATTACAAAATAGGAGAACTGGATGCAAGGAAGAATCATCAATTTAAATGGCGGAAAATATCAGGTAGTATTAGAGAATCATGAGGTTGTTACAATACCTGCTAGAGGAAAATTTAGAAGTGTAAAAACGGTTCAAGCAAATCCCAATAGCTTAAGTAAAAAAGAAACAGTGATGACAGTGAAAAATTCTCCAAAGGTTGGAGATTTAGTTACTGTTTTAGATGATCGCATAGATTCTATTTTAGAGCGTAAAAATGAACTCATTCGACCTGAAATCGCAAATGTGGATCAAATCCTATTGGTATTTGCTGCTAAGGAGCCAGATTTTTCTTCCTACTTATTAGATTTATTTATTGTAAATATTACAAAGAAGGACATTCATCCTATTATTGTTATTACAAAAATTGATAAGCTCACTGAAGATGAACTCTCAGATTTAAAACATAATTTATCTTACTATGACAAACTGGGTTATGATGTACTCTATGTAAATAGTAAAAGTGGAGAAGGAGTTTCAGAGGTTGCAAAGCATCTTGAAGGTAAGGTAACAGTTTTATCTGGTCAAACAGGTGCTGGCAAATCTACCCTCATCAACGCAATCTTCCCCGATTTTGAGCTCAAGACTCAAGAAATTAGTCAAGCCTTAGGAAGAGGAAAGCATACAACAAGAGAAACCACACTCTATGCCTATAAGGATGGCTATATTGGAGATACTCCAGGCTTTTCTAAGCTAGATGTTTTAGGAATCGAAAGGAAGGATCTTCCTAACTTATTTGTTGAATTTGGAGAAGAAACCTGCAGATTTAAAGATTGCTTACATCAAAAAAACGCAAAGGATTGTGGAGTTCATAAAGGTGTTTTAGAAGGAAGAATCTTACCTTCAAGACACGAAAATTATTTAAAAATGCTTATGCAAATTGAAAAGGGGGAAAGAAGATAATGGAGATATCTTTATCTATCTTAAACATAGATTATAACCACATTGAAGAAGAATTAAAAAAATATAAAAATGAAATAAAATATCTACATTTAGATATTATGGATGGACATTTCGTTCCAAACATCAGCTTTGGACCAGCAGTTGTAAAATCAATTCATAAAGATAATGATTTCATTTATGATACTCATCTAATGATTTCTGACCCTATGAAATATATCAAAGACTTTGTAGATGCTGGAAGTGATTATATTACCTTTCATTTAGAAGCAGTGGATAATGTGGATGAAGTAATAGAGTATATCCATAGCTTAGGTGTGAAGGCAGGATTATCTATTAAGCCTAACACAAAGGTAGAAGA
>CAMWJY010000129.1 GCA_947174685.1 uncultured Mollicutes bacterium
CAGATTTAGGTAAGAGCTTTGAGGTTAGAAATTTAACCTTTATTAATACTCCTGAAGATGCCATTGGTATGGAAGGCGTTCAAGCTTCTGCAAATGTCAACTCAGTTCTTACAGCAAGTGTAGAAAGATGCTGGATTCATAATAATGAATTCTATGGACCAGATATTTCTAGCCCTGCTGAATCTGATAAGGGAGAAGGAGATGGCTCTTGTGACTTCAAGAGAGGACAATACTTAACAGTAAGCTATAACTATTTTGAAGGATGTCACAAGACTAACCTAGTTGGTTCTTCTGATTCCTCTTTACAATTCAATTTAACTTATCACCATAATCTATGGTATATGTGTAAAGCTAGAGGACCACTTGCTCGTAATGCAAATATTCATATGTATAACAATGCATTCATTGGTCAAACTGATTATGCAATGAATACACGTGCTAACTCTTATATTTTCTCTGAATACAATATGTTCTATATGTGTAAGAGTCCAACTGCTGTTGAAAGTGGTGCAATTAAGAGCTATAAGGATTCTGTTGCAAGCTACTTATCCAATAAGGGATCTTTAGCAACAGTAGTAACAGATAAGTCCCAAAAGGTTTCTAATAACTGTCAATTTGCTTCTGCAGGTGTCAGATATGATTCATTTGATACAGATCCTAATCTATCTTATATTCCTACAGATGATTATGTATTACAGACTGATGTTACTTTAGCTAGAAAAGCAATTGCCTCTAAAGTGGGTGTTTCTAAAGATCATCCAAAGGCAATGACAGATATTACAATGAGTGATATTTCATTATTACCAGCTGGAACAACAGTAGAGAATATTACAACTTACCCAACAACTCTTTCAATTCCAAAAATGAATAAAAAGGTATATGCCTTTAAGATTGATAGAATGACTAAGGTTACAATATCTTGTACTCAAGAGGCAGTACTTTGTAATGAAGCAGGTGTAGCAATGCTTGAAGGAGATGGGTCTGTAGTTTTAACTCCTGGTACATATATGGTACAGCCTGTAAACTTCCAACCTGGAGATGCTAAGGCAGTAACAATGGGTACTTTCAAGGATTTAACTATTGATTCTATTCAATTTGAAGAGCATAATTCAGAAGAATTAAATCAACAGATGATTGCTGAATTTGAAGCTAAGGTAAATAAAATTCCTGCAAACATTACTTATACAGATGCTTGTTTATCTGCAATCAATGCTGCAAAAGAAGCATATAAGAATTTAAGCCCTGAATTAAAAACACAAGTGAGTGTTTCTTATGCTAAGGTAACAACAGCTTACTCTAATTATCTAGCTCAAGGTGTTGCATATGTTGAAGGATTGATTAATGCTATTGGCACAGTCAATGAGAATAGTGGTAGTGCTATTTCCTCTGCAAGATCTGCATATACTACTTTATACAAAATAGATAATTCTGTTAAGGTAAGCAATTTAAGTACATTAACTGCTGCAGAAGCTGCATTTGCAAGCTATGCTGTTGATTCTTGTATTGCGAAGATTGAAGCAATTGGTACAGTAACTATAAATTCTCAAGCTGCAATTCAGGCTGCAAGAAATGAATATAATGCTTTATCTGCTACAGATAAGAATAAGGTTACAAATAGACAAAAGCTATTTGATGCAGAAGCTGCATATCAAAATCTAGCAGCTCTTGCTGAAGTGAATACATTAATTGAAGAGGCTGATTTAACAGATTTAGCATCATGCACTGCTGTAAGAGAAGCATATTTAGATCTTACCCCTACACAGCAATCTTTAGTAGAAGATGAAGAAAAATTATCTAATATTCTTGTTGCATATGTTAAGCTATCTATCAACACTTTACCTGCTACAATTACAATTGATGATGGTGAAGCAATAACAGAAATGGAGAAAGCGTATAATGCTTTATCTGCAGCTGAAAAAGCGAAGGTAGATAATTACAGCAAATTAACAGCTGCCAGAACGGCTTATAATGCAATTTTGAATTCTAGAGTCGAGTGTACATTTGATGGTGCACCTTCTAATAGTGATGTTACAGTTAGTGGAAAGTATGGCGCAACAGCAGCAACTATTGATGGAATAAGCTATTCTAAAGGATTAAAGATGGAATCTTCGACATCTGTAAGTTTCTCTACAACCTCTGAAAAAACACTTGTATTGCATGTAACTGGTGGAAAGAAGATTAAGATTGACGGAACCTCTTATACTGTTGATTCTTCTGGAATTCTTACTGTACAAATTGGCGCAGGTTCTCATACTATCTCAAAGGATAGCACTTCAACCTTATTATATGCTATTTTCTATTAAGAATTAATTTGCTCCTTGATGAGTAATAAAACTATATAATAAAACGGGTGGTCTATATTAGTCCACCCGTTATACGTTTATATTAATAAGCATTTAAAAGCTTTGTAAATATTTCTTTTGGAAGACGTTTGGTGTTTATATCTTCCAAGAGTTGATTATCTAGGTAACCAGCCCATACACCAATAAGAACATCATCCGAAAAGCCCATCATATATGAATCATAATCCGTTAATCCACTTTTACCATAACAAGGAACCTTTAGCCTACTACTTATTGAGGATGCTGTTGCATGAGGAATGCTAGGGTCAAAAACAGAAGACATAAGATTTTTTATTGTTTTATAGTATTCTGGTTCGCCATATTTTTTATGCTTAAATCTTCTTGCATAAAGAATTTGTTCTTCTCTATAAACGGAGACTATATACTTAAAATCTAAATAGATTCCTTCTGTAAAGAATTGAGAATAGATTTTAGTTAAATCATATAGGCTCATTCCTACACTTCCTAGTGCCAAGGAAGGTAGACTATTTGCTGCAATATTATATGTTTTAAAATGATTAGCTAAAGTTTTAAAGCCTAAGGCTTGATGTGTTTTTATTGCATAAATATTATCTGAGGTAGCTAATGCTTCCTTCATTGTGATATTTTTATATGGATAAATAGAAGCATTATTATTGATTGTAACCAGCTCATCATGATAGGAGAAGGTATAAGGGGCACTATAATAGGCTGTGGAAGGCGAAAATCCGCATTTTAAAGCCTCGTAATAAAGAATTGGTTTAATAGTTGATCCAATATCTCGTGTGCCTTGTGTGGCTATATTATAGCTTGAAGAATGATAGTCTTTATCACCTATCATAGATAAAATATAACCATCCTTATCTACAGCTATGCTTGCATAATTGGCTGAGGTTTGAAAGTGTAATTGATTCATCTTACGATTGTATTTTGTTTTTATAGTTATTAGCTTATTGAATTTAGAATTTAGCTTTAAGGATTTGAATTCTTTAATAACGCCATCAGCATAATATAAAAGATTGCTGTTATAAAGATGAGATGTAATTTGAAATTCAATAGGATCTAATGCTTCTTGATATTCTTCCAAAGCTATAATACCATCCTTAAGTAATATATTTAATAAGGTATTTTTTTTATTTTCCAGTTCATCTAAGTGATTACTATAATAGGATGGGGCATTTAGTAAGGCTACAAGTGTAGTCATTTCATTTACATTTAGATCAGAATAGCTTTTATTAAAATAATATTTAGATGCATCAGCTATGCCATAGATATCATGGCCTAAGTATATACAATTTAAATATCCAGTTAATATTTCCTCTTTACTTGCAACCTGTTCTAATTTTATTGCATAATATAATTCCTTTAGCTTTCTTCCAAAGCTTTTTTTGTTATTAAGATAAACATTCTTAATGTATTGCTGAGTGATAGTAGAAGCACCACTACTTTCCTGATTCTTAATGTTTGTAAAAATAGTTTTAAAGATTCTATTTATATTAAATCCACTATGCTCATAGAAGCTTTTATCCTCTATATCTAAAAGAATATCAATATTTTGCTTCTTCATTTTAGTAATATCAATAGGAGTAGTTTTATGATTTTGAATTAAGTGTAATATCTCGTTATCTTCGGCATCTAAAATAGAAATTTCAGGTGTTGTGTGTAAATCCTGTATAGAATCTATAGGCTGAAAAAAGAATAAGAATAAAACGAAAAAAATGAAAATTAAAAAGATAGAAATGATAATCTTTTTTTTCATTTATATCACCTTTTTTTATTATTTG
>CAMWJY010000130.1 GCA_947174685.1 uncultured Mollicutes bacterium
TAATTGAGGATTTAGATAAGGCATTATTATTAGAAAAGGAAAAGCATACTTTAGAAGATTTATCTAAGCAAGCTGAGCGTCAAAAGACGGCAACTCCTTCTGAACTTCAAGAGGATTATGATAAGGTATTAGATACAATCAAGTCATGTGATGCAAAGAAGTTAGCCTTAAGTAAGGAAATTGGTGGTATTGATAATGCGATTGAGGCATTAAATACAATCATCTTTAATAAGGGTAATGAGCTAGTTGTATTAGAAAATGAATTAGAGGAGCTTTCTGGTGGTTCAGTAGTATTAGAACAAAAGGCTAAGGATGAATATAAGGCTTTAGTTTTAAATAAGAACTTTAAGACTGCTTTCAATGAATATCAAGAAAAGTATAAGACAGAGGAGGCAAGCTTTAGCTTATTATCTGATACGCTTGTTGCTAAGCAATATGGCTATATCAACACATATAACTCTACCTTCTCTATAGGTTTAACTGAAATTGATAAATTCTTAGCAGAATTAAATAAGCTTGAAAAGACTGAATTAATCAAATATGAACAGAGAGTTCGTAGTGCTAGAGAAGCAGCAGAGGTTGTATTTAAGGAAGACTTCATTGCTAAGCTAAGAAATAATATCTTAACAGCTGAACAAGAGATTATGCAAATCAATAAGACATTATCCAATATTACGTTTGGTGATGATCATTATGAATTTATCTTCCCTAGAAGTAGCGAATATGCTTCCTTCTATGATATGGTTACCTCTGATTTAGAGCCAGGTGGCGGTGGTTTATTAACCTTTGCCTTCCAAGAGAAGTATGATGAGCAAATTCGTGAATTATTTGAAACCTTATCTGTGGATGAGGTTAACAGCAATGGTGCAATTAATAAGTTTACAGATTATCGTACCTACATGGATTATGATATCCGTATAATCAATAAGAATGGCGATACAATGACCTATTCTAAGGTATTTAAGGAAAAGTCCGGTGGTGAGACACAGGTTCCATTCTATGTAGCAATTATCGCATCCTTTGTTCGTGTTTATACTAAGGGCAATGCTGTTAGTGGAGATCCTATTGGTTTAGTATTATTTGACGAAGTATTTGATAAGATGGATGCGAACCGTATGCATGCAATGATGAGCTTCATCAATTCTATGCCACTTCAGGTAATTATTGCCTGCCCACCTCAGCGTATGGATATTCTTCAGGGCTTTGCTAAGACAACCTTAATTATGGTACGTCAAGGAACGAAGGCAACTGTACTTCCTATGACAACAAAAGAGGATTCAGCTGCAGAGGATGAAGTTGAGGAGGATGAAGAATAATGGGATTATTTGGAAAAAAGAAAAATGAATATGAAGAGGCCTCTAAAAATCTTTCTAAAGAAGAACTAGCAAGTGATCGTATCATTATGGAGCAAATTGAGGATGATGACACGAGAGCTGCAGAATTAGTAAAGAGATTAAAAAAGGGAGATCCTCTTGTATTAAATTTTGAAAATTTAGAGCCAATGGCTGCCAATAAGCTATTAGCCTTCTTTGCAGGAGCTACCTATGCTTTAGATGGTAAAAGCGTTAGAATCAATGAAAAGACATATTTATTTGCTTTAAAATCTAGCTTTATGGATGGCTCCTTACAAGAGTTTTTAAATCAATTATAATTTAAATGAAGGACATAAATGTGCGTTTATCCATTTATGTCTTTTCTTATGCTTTTTGCATCTTTTCTTGTATATCCATAGAATATTTGATATAATACATTTGTAAAAAAATGGCAAAATAAGAATAGTAATATAAATTATAGATGTAGTGGAGGATACTTATGTTTTTAAGTACAGGATTAAGTGCCAGTCAAATTATCCTTGAGCTTATAGCTGTGCTAGGAGGCTTAGGATTATTCTTATATGGAATCAATCAGATGGGAGATTCTTTAAAAGCAATTGCTGGTGACAAGTTAAAAACAATAATTGAAAAAACCACAAATACTCCAATCAAAGGGATTTTAGTAGGAACCTTGGTTACCGCAGTTATACAGTCATCTTCAGGAACGACTGCTTTAACTGTAGGATTAGTTCGTGCAGGACTTATGTCCTTTCCTCAGGCGATTGGCGTTATTTTAGGAGCGAATATAGGTGCTACTATAACCTCCTTTTTTATAGGAATGAATATTGAAAGCTATTCTCTTATTTTTGTAGGAATAGGAGCTTTGATGATTTTCTTTATCAAAAATGAAAAGGGCTCTGAGGTTGGAAAGGTTATCTTTGGCTTTGGTATGCTGTTTTTCGGTTTAAAGACAATGGGAGATGCATTAGATACCATCCTTATGGCATATGAGGAACAGGCTACACAGTTATTTAAGTTTATTTCTGATCAGCCTTTATTAGGATTGTTGATTGGTACAGCTTTCACTGCCCTTGTTCAATCCTCCTCTGCAATTATTGGTATCTTGCAGACACTATATCAGCAGGGCTTTATCGTTGTATTTGGAGCAATTCCAATTATGCTTGGTTGTAATATTGGTACAACCATTACAGCATGTATTGCAGGTGTTGGTGGAGGTGTTCAAGCCAAACGAACGGCCTTTGTCCATGTCATGTTCAATGTTGTAGGAGCCATCTTGTTTCTAGCGCTTTTGTGGCCTTTTTCCAAGCTGATGGAAATTATAGAAGGCTCAATGCTGTCGGGACTTGGACCACATCCGAAAATGACGATAGCAATTGCGCACTTGTTGTTTAACTTTGTGACCACCTTTATTATGTTCTTCCTAATTAAGGTTATGGTGAAATTTACAGAGAAGCTATTTAAGGATAAGCCAGATGAACACCAAACTATTTTGAATTCCTTGCTGGATTATTCCCTAATTGAAAAATCCCCTGGCTTTTCCTTAACCTTCGCAAAAAAGTCTATTGACTATATGTGTAAATGTGTAACAGAATATGTGAGTATGGCAAGAGACTATAGCTTTGATAAAAAGATGGATTATGGAGATAAGCCAAATGAAATAGAAGAAACCATCGATGAGCTTGATAAGAGAATCCATGATTATTTAATCAAGCTTACTCTTACAGATTTAAGTAAATCCAACTCTCATTTGCTTTCTGCATATTTGGATGCAATCAAGGATTTAGAGCGTATAGGAGATCACTGTACAAACTTGTTTGAGTTCTTTAATGACCGGTATTCTACTAATAAGGAATTATCTCAGGATGGAATCCAGGATTTAGAGCAATTATATGACACTTTAATTCAAATGCTAAATACAACCTTTGATGCATTTTACAGCTGGGATGCTAAAAAGGCTTTAGAGGTGAATGCTTTAGAAGAACAGGTAGATAAGCTAGAAGCATTTTTCCATCAACGTCATGTACACCGTATTGATAGTGGAGCATGTTCTTATTTAAATGCAGATCATTATGTGGAAATCCTATCTAACCTTGAGCGTATGGGAGATCATTTAGAAAATATATCTGAATGTATTTTAACAACAGCTCATCTTCCTGTAATGGAAGAAGCTAAAGCTATAGAATCATAAAATATAATAAAATTTAGAGGAAATACCTTGCGAATTTCAGTATTAACTTGTATAATTAATATTGGGAAGTCGGAGGTATTTTTTATGATAGAAAGTTATTCATCCATATTAAAAATAAGAAGAAATGTTTTTGAAGAGGTTGCAAAGCTTGCCTATGAAGGAGATTATTCTAGAATTGAAGAAATTCCTTATGAAATGTTAAAGGGACAAGCCAAATATCGTGAATCTATCTTTCTTGAAAGAGCTATTGTTGCAGAACGTATTCGTTTGGCAATCGGTCTTCCTGTAAGAAGTGCAGATGAACATGCTCCTATATCTAAAGGAATAGAGGATGCAATTATTACAAAGAGATTTTATGAGCCCCCTCTAGTAAATGTAATTGATTTTGCATGTAATGCATGTCCAACAGATTCTTACCATGTCACAGATGCTTGTGAAGGATGTCTTGCTAACCCTTGTGCAAATGTATGTCCTAAGGATGCAATTCGGATTTCTAATGGTATTTCAAAAATTAATCAGGAATTGTGTATTAAATGTGGAAGATGCTAAGAGGTTTTACCTTATAAGCGAA
>CAMWJY010000131.1 GCA_947174685.1 uncultured Mollicutes bacterium
ATTTATTAACGAATGGTGGAAATAATAGCTTAGCAGCCTCCTTAGAGATTCTTACATATTTAAATCAAATCGGTAAAAAGGGAGAAATTCTTCATGGTAATATTTCTTACATTGGAAAAAGAATAAAAGAATTAGCCATTATAGAAAAAGCAACCAAAGAGTTAAAATCCTCTAGATTTGGTGTTATAGGAACACCTTCTGATTGGTTGATTTCCTCTGTTCCTAGCTATGAGAAGATTAAAGAAGTATTAGGAGTAGAGCTTGTAGATATTTCTTTAAAGACGATAGAACAAAAAGCGAAGGCACCTCATTTTACTTCCTTACACCCGGATAGCTTTGTAGAATATAATAAAAAAGATATGGAATCTTCTATAGAGGTTTATAATGCATTATTAGAAACAATAAAGGAAAATCATTTAGCTGGGACTACAATTCGCTGCTTTGATTTATTGACTTCTATAAAGGCCACAGGCTGTTTGGCTCTTGCCAAATTAAATGAAGAAGGCATTATAGGTACCTGTGAAGGAGATATCATGGCTATGATTAGTATGTATATTGCCAGACTATTAACAGGAAAATCTAATTTCCAAGCCAATCCTTCTCGTATTGATGTTGACCATAACAGTATTGTTTTTGCTCATTGTACGATACCATTAGATATGGTTCAAAATTATAGCTTAAATACACACTTTGAAAGTGGAATTGGTGTAGCTATAAAAGGGGAACTAAAGACAGGAAATGTAACTATATTTAGAATGTCTTCTGACTTAAAGCATTATTTTGTTTCTAAGGGTATTTTAATGAATAATCTAAAGGAAGAAAATTTATGCCGTACACAAATTAATGTACGTTTAAATAAGGATGTTAAGGAATTACTTAAGCACCCTTGTGGCAATCATCATATCATTCTTTATGGAGACTATGAGGAATTGATTGACCAATTTATGAAATCTATATTAGACCTATAAAAAAGAAATACTCAAGTGAAGTGACATCATTTGAGTATTTTTAACGAAGAAATAGAGTATTATTTAAAAGAGATTAAGCTTCTTTAGTGAAAAAGTCTAAAGGTTATGATATAATACAAACTTGAGAGGTATATATGAAAAGATTATTTTTAAAAGAAAATTATAAATCAAAGTTAGATTTGTTAAAAACTGAAGAAGCAATAAAATTTGTTAAGGATACCTTTGAAAGAGATTTAGCAAAGAACTTATCCTTAGTGCGTGTATCAGCACCTCTTTTTGTCTTGCCTTCCTCAGGATTAAATGATGAATTAAATGGCATTGAAAAAAGAATTGAATTTCAATTAAAGAGTATTGAAGAGCCAGCAGAAATTGTTCAAAGCTTAGCCAAATGGAAAAGAAATGCTTTAGCGAAGTATCATTTTTCTTTGGGTACTGGACTTTATACAGATATGAATGCGATAAGAAAGGATGAAGAGCTAGATAGCTTACATTCTGCTTACGTAGATCAGTGGGACTGGGAAAAAATCATTTTAAAGGAAGATAGAACAATAGATTTTTTAAAGGGTGTAGTAAATAAAATTTATAGTGTTTTAAAGGAAACAGAACAAAAGGTTTTTGATGCTTATCCAGAGCTCCAACCTGTTTTACCTAAAAATATTTACTTTATAACAACTCAGGAGTTAGAAGAGCTATATCCTGACCTATCTCCTATGGACAGAGAAAAAATGATTTGTAGAGAGAAGAGAGCAGTATTTTTAATTGGAATTGGTGGACCATTAAGGAATGGTCTTCCCCATGATGGGCGTGCTGCCGACTATGATGATTGGTCTTTAAATGGAGATTTATTAGTATATTATGAAGAATTAGATATTGCCTTAGAATTATCCTCTATGGGGATTCGTGTAGATGAAAATTCATTAAGAAAGCAGTTAGAATTTAAAAAAGAAGATTATAAGCTTACTAATCCTTATAGCTTAGACATATTAGAAAAAAGATTGCCTTATACTATAGGTGGAGGAATAGGACAATCAAGATTGTGTATGTTCTTTTTGAAAAAGGTACATATAGGAGAGGTACAGGCTTCTCTTTGGCCTAAAGAGGATATTGAGCTTTTAGAAAAGAAAAATATCCATTTGTTATAAAAGAAGGTGATGTAGGTGTTAGTACTAGGAGTAGAAAGTAGCTGTGACGAAACCTCTGTAGCTATTGTAAGAGATGGGAAAGAGGTTTTAGCGAATGCGATAAATTCGCAAATTGATATTCATAAAAAATTTGGTGGAGTTGTTCCTGAGGTGGCATCTCGTAATCATGTGTATCAGGTTTCTATGATTTTTGAGGAAGCCTTAGAACAAGCTGGTGTAAAACCTGAGGATATTGACTTAGTGGCAGTAACGATAGGACCAGGTCTGATTGGGTCTTTACTTGTAGGAGTAAATGCTGCCAAGACATTTGCCTTACTATATAAAAAGCCTATTATTGGTGTACATCATTTGGCAGGACATATTTATGCGAATGCTATTGAGCATGAAATGAAGTTTCCAGCAGTAGCCTTACTTGTTTCTGGTGGAAATACAGAGCTCATTTATATGAAGGATCATTTTAGCTTTGAGATTGTTGGAGAAACTTTAGATGATGCCGTAGGAGAGGCTTATGATAAGGTGGCAAGAGTGATAGGACTTCCCTATCCAGGTGGACCAGCAGTGGATAAGCTAGCCCATGAAGGAGATGATACCTATCATCTTCCTAGAGTTTATTTAGAGGATGGTTCTTATAATTTCTCTTTCTCAGGCTTGAAAAGTGCTGTAATTAATCTTGCCCATAACGCAAGTCAAAGAGGAGAAAGTATTGACCCTAAGAATCTTTGTGCCTCCTTTCAGGCTTCTGTAAGTGAGGTATTGGTCAATAAAACCTTCCGTTTGGCTAAAGAAAAGCGCGTAAAGCAAATTATTGTAGCAGGAGGGGTATCTGCAAATAAGGGCTTAAAGGAAAGATTTTCTAAAGAAAATCCTGGTTTTGAGATTTGTATACCATCAATTAAATATTGTACAGATAATGCCGCAATGATTGCAGTTGCAGGGTATTATCAATATCAAAAATTTAAAAAAGTGGATGACTTAAGCTTAAATGCTTATGCATCCCTAGATTTGGAGGAACTATATGAAATTTAATGAATTTAAGTATGAAAGACCTGATTTAGAAAAGATTACAAAAAACTTGCAGGATTTGACTTCTAGCCTAAAGGAAGCAAAAACCTTCAAAGAGGCTAAACCTATCATTGATAAGGTGAATGAAATTGGAAGTCACTATTCTACAATGGCTACTCTTTGTTCTATAAGAAATAGTATTGATACTACTGATGCTTTTTACGAAGAAGAAACTGCCTTTTTTGATGAAAATGGACCTAAATATTCAAGTGCTATCAATGCATATTTTAAGGTGTTAGTTGATCTTCCTTACAGAAAAGAACTAGAAGAAGCTTATACAAAACAATTCTTTACACTTACCGAGATCCAGCTAAAAAGCTTTGATCCTGCAATCATGGAGGAATTAACAGAAGAGGCTAAGCTTTGTACAGAGTATTCAAAGCTTATGGCTTCTGCAAAGATTGAATTTGATGGAAAAATCAACAACTTAAGCCAAATGACAGTATATGCAAACCATCCAGATAGAGAAGTAAGAAAGGCTGCAGAGCTTAAGAAGGTTGAGTTTATGGAATCTATCGAAGAAAAGCTAGATACTATTTATGATAAGCTTGTTAAGGTTCGTACTCAAATGGCAAAGAAAATGGGCTATGAAAATTATGTTGATTTTGGATACTATCGTTTAGGAAGAAGCGACTATAATAGTAAGGATGTTGGAAAGTATCGCAAGCATGATTTAGAATCTGTTGTTGCTGTAGCTAAAAAGATTATAGAAAATCAAGCAAAGCGTATTGGTATAAAAGATTTTAAATCCTATGATATTCCAATCTTTTATTCCGATGGAAATCCTAATCATTGGAAAACGAAGGATGAGCTTGTTGAAGGAGCAAAGAAATTCTATTC
>CAMWJY010000132.1 GCA_947174685.1 uncultured Mollicutes bacterium
CTTTTTCAGCTATAATGAATATAGATTTGAAATTATGTAAGAAATATGATATAATCTAAAAATAATAATTTTAAGGAGAATTTTATGGTATCAAGTAATGATTTTAAAAATGGTATGACAATTTTATATGATGGTCATATGTACAAAATTTTATGGTTTATGCATGTTAAGCCTGGTAAGGGTGGAGCATTCGTTAAAACGAAGTTAAGAGATTTAAGAACAGGTGCAGTAATTGACTTTACTTTCAATGCTGCTGAAAAGGTGGAAAAGGCAATCATCGATAAGGTAACTATGCAATATTTATATGATTCTGGTAGTGCTTTAGTATTTATGGATATGGAAACCTATGAGCAAATTGAAATTCCCCACGCTTTAGTTGAAGAAGAAAGAAAGTTCTTAGTTGAAAACATGAGCGTTGAAATTGAGAAATTCGGTGAAGAAATTTTAGGTATAATCCTTCCTGATAAGGTAACTCTTTTAGTTACAAAGTGTGATCCTGCAGTAAAGGGTGATACTAAGACAAATGCTTTAAAGGATGCATATGTTGAAACTGGTTTATTAGTAAAGGTTCCTATGTTTATTGAAGAAGGAGAAAAAATTATCATCTCCACTGAAACAGGAAAATATTCTAGTAGAGCTTAATTTTAGGAGTGTAGAGAATTGGATATACAAAGGTCGGTTTTCTTAAGTGCAAGTTCAAATGGCTTTTCATTTGACACGTTAATTTTTATAATCATGCTGATATGCATCTTCCTATCAGCTTTCTTTTCTATGTCTGAAACAGCATTTTCAAGTGCCAATGTTGTAAAATTAAAAAGCTTAGTAGAGGATAGAAAGCGGGGAGCGAAGAAGGCTCTTCAGATGGCAGAGGATTTTGATAAGACTGTAACAACCTTACTGATTGGAAATAATATTGTAAATACAGCACTATCTACTGTTGCTGTTGGTTTCTTTATCAAACTAGGTATTGCAGAGGATTGGGTAAGCTTAATTTCCACCCTAATTATCACAGTAACACTATTGATTTTCGGGGAGATATTACCGAAAACAATTGCCAAAAATAATCCAGAATCTATTGCCGTGAAGGTGGCTTACATTATCTATGTTTTACAGCTCATATTTTATCCTTTTGTAATATGCTTTAGAGGATTACAAAGATTAGTTTCTAAAAAAGGCTCTGAGGATGACAAGAAAACATTTGATGAAGAAGAATTTAATATCCTAATTGATGAAATGGAAGAAAGTGGAACCATAGAGGATGATGAAGCAAGTATTATTAAGAATGTTTTAGATTTAAAGGAACGTTCTGTTGCTGATATTATGGTGCCTCGTATTGATATGGTTGCTATTGACTACAATTCCACATTAGAAGAAGTAAAGCAGGTCCTTATGGAGCTCAATTACTCTCGTTTCCCTGTCTATAAGACAGATAAAGATCATATCATTGGTATATTATATGTTAGAGATTTTTTCCCGGCCCTAGTGAAAAATTCTAGATTATCCTGGAAGAAGCTCATTCGTCCAGTGAAGTTTGTTTCTAGCCAAATGAAGGCTGATGACTTAATTGTAGAGCTTCAAAAATCTAAAACAATGATTGCAATTGTAAGTGGTGAGTATGGAGATGTCGCTGGTTTAGTTACAATGGAGGATGCTTTAGAGGAGCTTGTTGGAGAAATCTATGATGAGCATGATATCGCTGGTGAGGATGATATCTTATTTGAGGAAAAAGGTCCTAATACTTATCTAGTAGATGCAGAGATGTATGTAGATGATTTATTTGAACGTCTGCATATTGGAGATGTTCCTGAGGATGTACCTTCAAAGCTATCTGGTTGGATTTTTGCCAAGTGCGAAAGTATTCCTAAGGTTGGATTTTCTATGACATACATTGCTTGTTATACTATGACAAGTGAGGAAACTGAGGAGTATGAGGACTATGCCAAAGCTTTAGACATTTCTATTGCAGAAGTTGAAGGAAGAAGAATTCAAAGACTTAAGATAGTTGTGCGTGATGCAACAGAAGATGAAATTGATCAGTATCAAAAAGAAGACGATGAATAAAAGAACTACCCAAGAAATTGGGTATTTTTTTTCTGCCAATTTCATAGTCTTAAATGGTGATATCTATGATTGTTTTAACAGGTGGTAAAACAGGAGGACATATCATGCCTTTAATTGCTTTGTCTAAAAGATTAGATGATGTTTGCTATGTTGGGGCTTATGATTCCTTAGAGGAAAGACTCTGCTTAAAGCATCAAATTCCATTTCAAGGAATGAAACTTAAAAACAATCATTTATTAGGCATCATAAAATGCTTTTTTAAATTAAGATTAAAGAATGTGAAAGCCATCATAGCTACAGGAGGCTATGTGAGCTTTCCAGTGTTGCTTTATGGGATATTTCATAGAATTCCCATTTATCTTTTAGAAGAAAATGTCATTTTAGGTAAAACTAATCGTTTTTTTTCTAAATTTTCAAAAAAGGTGTTTCTTACCTATCCTTTAAAAGAAAGGAAGAAGAAATACAAAATTACAGGACTTCCTGTTTTAACAAGAAATCTTTCCTATCAAAAATATGCAAGCTGTAGTACAGATATTTTAATTATAGGCGGTTCTTTAGGTTCAAGACCTTTATGCAATCTTGCCAAGGAGCTAAAGGATCAATATAAGGTTTCCTTAATTGCTGGAAGATACTATGAAGATTATAAGGATATACCGAATGTAAGCGTCTATGAATATATTGATGATTTACCTAATTTTATGCTTCAGGCAAAGCTAATTATCTCGCGTGCCGGAGCTTCCACTACCTATGAAATATTTAGTATAGGAAAGCCTTGTATTCTAGTTCCAAGCTTAAACACAAGCCAAAATCATCAATATTTGAATGCTCTATATTTTGAAGAGCGAGGTTGTACAAGGCTTGTTAAGGAGCAAGACTTAGAAAAGGGCGTTTCTTCCCTGATTCAGTATTTGCTTTATAATAAAGAGGCTATGGGCAATATGATAAAAAATCAGCATAATCTTGTAATAGAAAATAGCTGTGAAAAAATAATAGAAGAGATTGGGATATAAAATGAATTTTGAAAGCTATGTTTTGGAAAATGATTTAGGAACAATTGAAAAAAATTATACCTTTAAGGAACTCACTACAATTGGCTGTGGAGGAAGAATAGCTCTTCTATATACACCAAATAGTATTTCCTCACTACAAAAGGCATTTACCTATATTTTAGAGCATGAGCTCTCCTATTTTCTCCTTGGAAATGGCAGTAATGTACTTGCTAGAGATGAAGACTTTAAAGGAATTGTAATTCATTTAAGAAAAATTCATTACAGCTATGAAATCAAGGATGAGATTCTAGACTGTAGTGCTTTTTATCCAACAAGTAAGCTTGCTTATGATTTGGCAAAGGAAGAATGGGGAGATTTATCCTTCTTAGGAGGGATTCCAGGTCTTTTAGGTGGAGCTATTTATAATAATAGTGGAGCCTATAAGGATGAGATTAAGAATCATCTTATCGATGTTACCTATATCAATAGTGCAGGAAACCTAATAACCATAAATAACAAGGATTGTGCCTTTGCTTATCGTAAAAGTATATTTCATTATATTGATGGCATAATTATAAGCGCTAGGTTTAAACTAAAGAAAATGAAAACTTTAGAAGTGTTGGAAAGAAGAGCTATGGCAAGAAAGCTTGCACAACCCTTAGAAAGTAGAAATATGGGATCTATCTTTAAAAATAATCCTTTAATTCCTGCTTGGAAGGTTATTGATGCGTTAGGAATGCGTGGCTTTCATTTCCATGATGCTGCAGTTAGTGCAAAGCATGCAAACTTTATCATTAATACAGGTAGTGCCAAAAGTAGTGAAATTTTGAATCTCATTGAGCTCATTCAAAGGCGAGCAGAACTAGAATTTGGGGTTCAATTAAAATATGAAATAACAATTATTTAGTTT
>CAMWJY010000133.1 GCA_947174685.1 uncultured Mollicutes bacterium
CAAGTGCAGATATCAATGATGTTGATATCATAGCTCCTCTTTGGGGTAGAAAATAATAAAAAATATGGGGTGCTTCGGCACCCTATATCTTTATAAATATATAAAAATATTATTTGTATTGTTTATTTTTTGATTTTATGGGCTTATACACAAAATCTTTTAGGTAATTCTATTGAATCAGATATGGTATTAATCAAAATCTGATTGGAGAAACTCCTGATGTGAATGCAGTGTATAATTTTTAAAAAATGATTTAGAAAATGACGACAAAGACTAAAGCTTATATTGAAGATATAAACTTGAAGCCGTTGTTTTAAAAGAAAAAAGAAGGGGAAAAGAAAATGATGAAGTTTAAAAAGATAATTTTAGGGCTTTTTACAATTTCAGCTATTGTATGTTTCGCATCTTGTAAAACAGATGATATAGATCCAATTCAACCAGGAGACCATGAGGCACTGGAATATACAGTTATTTTTGATTCTATGGATGGATCAAATGTTGATTCACAATCCGTCTACAGAGGAAATAAAGTAACAGAGCCTACAGCTCCTACTAAAGAAGGATATGTATTTCAAGGATGGTATAAGGATAGTGATTGTACCTTCCCATGGGAATTTGATGAAGATGTGGTTACAGGTAATGTAACATTATATGCCAAGTGGACTGAAAAACAAGTTGTTCCAGTAAAGGAATACTGGACAGTTACAATAGATTTAAATAATGGTTCAACAGCTAGAACAAAGCAGGTTGAAAAGGGACAGAAGCTTACTGGTGTAGCAGAACCAACAAGAGAGGGTTATGAGTTTACGGGCTGGAAGGCAAATGGTGAAAACTGGACAATGGATACTGCAATTACGGCAGATATCACAATTGTTGCGCAATGGACACCAACACCAGTAAAGGAATACTGGACAGTTACAATAGATTTAAATGATGGTTCAAAACCTACAACAAAAGCTGTTGAAAAGGGACAAAAGCTCACTGGAATAGAAGAGCCTACAAGAGAAGGCTTTGAGTTTGCTGGATGGAAAGCAAATGATGCAGACTGGACAATGGATGAGGCAATTACAGCAAATATCACAATTGTTGCCCAGTGGACTGAAAATCAACCAGCAAGAGAATACTGGATAGTAAAAATAGATTTAAATGATGGTTCAAAACCTGAGGAAAAGCAGGTTGAAAAGGGACAGAAGCTCACAGGAGTAGAAGAACCAACAAGAGAGGGCTATGACTTTGCTGGCTGGAAGGTAAATGATGTAGACTGGACAATGGATACTGCCATTACAGCAGATATCACAATTGTAGCACAATGGACACTAAAGGTAATACCAGAACCAGAGAAGGTAAAGGTCACTTTCGATTCTAATGAAGGAAGTGCTGTTCCTGAAGCTGAGGTGACAATAGGTTCTAAGGTTTCTAGACCAAAAAATCCAACAAAAGAAGGATATATCTTCATTG
This sequence comes from uncultured Mollicutes bacterium, assembly GCA_947174685.1. GTDB lineage: Bacteria > Bacillota_I > Bacilli_A > Acholeplasmatales > Anaeroplasmataceae > Pelethenecus. Next base: position 1,459 of record CAMWJY010000133.1, read on the forward strand.
GTTGGTATACTGATGCCGAACTAAAGAATGAATATAATTTTAACACAGAAGTAAAAACAGCATTAACACTTTATGCTAAGTGGGAAGAAAAGCCTGTAGAGCCTCAAAAGTTCACAGTAACCTTCAATTCTAGAGAAGGTACACACGTAGCATCATTAGTAAATGTTGTTTATGGTTCTACAATTGAAGCACCAACTGCTCCAACTAGAAAAGGTTATACTTTTGTGGGTTGGTTTAAGGATATTAATTGTACAAATGCTTTCAATTTCGAAGAAGATTTAATTACAGGAAATATTACTCTATATGCAAAATGGGAGTTATCAGAGTATACTGTTACATTTGGTAATACTAGTCTTGCTCAACAGATTGTACCTGTTGGGGGAAAAGCCACAAAGCCTAGTACAGATCCAGTAAAAGCCAACTTTACTTTTGCAGGCTGGTATGAGGATGCCGATTGTACAAATGCTTGGGATTTTGATACAGTTTTAACTAAATCTGTGACAATTTATGCAAAATGGGAGGAAAAAGCTCCTACTGATGAAGATAATACTATAAAATTCCCTTTCAAGGATTTTGATAAAACTGCTCAAGCTAATTTAGATAGTGGTAGTGGAAAGACAAATAAGGAATTGTCTACAGGTCCATTTACAGTTGAAGCTGGTATTAAAACAGAGCCAGCCATATTAAATACGCAAGGAAAATCTGTAACATTTACAGTAAATGGAAAAATTAGTAATGGATTTGTTTTAACAGGTTCCGGAGCTTCTACTGGTAAAACTGTTACTGTTACCTTGTCAAAAGATGGTACAATTCTTGGTACTTGGGATATTGAATATCAAAAAACTTTAACTATTAAAGTAGATGGATTGGCTTCTGGAACATATAAGATATCCACTTCTGCTTCAGTTAAAGTAAATGTGTTTACCTTATTTGAATATAATATTCCTGTTGAATTAGAGGTTCATTTTAATCCAAGAAATGGATCAGATGTATTTGATGTAATTGCTAATAAATGGAATACAATTGAAGCTCCAACTTCTCCAACAAGAGATGGATATATTTTCAGTGGTTGGTATACAGAGGAAGCTTTACAAAATCAATTTGATTTCTCTACATTGCTTTTAGAGGAGATTACATTATATGCAAAATGGACTGAAAAGCCAGTAGATCCTAATCTACCAGTTTTCACAATTGAATATAACTCAGAAGGTGGAAGCACAGTTCCAACAAAGAGTGTTAATGAAGGAAATAAGCTTTCTGCTCCTGATACACCAGTTCGTGAAGGATATATATTTATTGGTTGGTTTGATGATGAAGGATTAGCTATTCCTCATGACTTTACGCAACCAGTTACACAAAATTATGTATTACATGCAAAGTGGGAGGAAAAGCCTCTTGTAATTAGTTTTGTTGGTGCAGAAATGGAAGATCTATTTGTTTATCGTGGCAATACTATTTCAGAACCAAACGCACCTGAAAGACCTAATTATTTATTTGACGGCTGGTATAAAGATAGTACCTTCCATGATGTCTTTGATTTCAATCTACCTTTCACAAAAGATACAGTAATATATATTAAATGGGTAAAAGATCCTGATGCATCTGATTATGTTGAAGGTGGAGTTGGTACTGTTGGTCAAAAGGGTTCTGTTGAAATTGTAGAAGCAGCCGGTTTAACTGAAGCAGCATTTATTACCTTCAAGAAGGTATCAGGTGCTTCTGGCTATTCTATTTCTTTAAAGAATTCAAGTGGATCTATTCGTGTACTTGATGAAAAGAGTGTTTACTTTAGAGAAGTAAATGGTAATATGAGAGCTGATATTATGGGAGTTGTTCCAGGAACATATGAAGCTACTATAATTCCATTAGATACTACAAATGCTAATCCATCAACTGCTAACTTTAGTGTAGGTGCATACGATCGTTCAGGCTTTGCACACTTTAACTATACTGATGGTGTTGGTGCTTACAATGATGATGGTTCCTTAAAGAAGAATGCAATTGTTCTTTGGGTAACTGATGCAAATAAGAATACTATAGAGCTATCCTATAAGGGAGTAACTGTAAAAGGTATCGGTAACATCTTGAACTCTGTAGGTCAAGATACTGGCGGTGGTGCAACCAGCAATGGTGGAACCCCTAATACAAACCAAGGTATTATCCGTTTACTAGCAGAAAATGATATTCCACTAGTAGTAAGATTTGTTGGTTGTGTATCTAACACAGGATTATATAAGGCAGGAACCTTTAATGCTGGTTCTACTCCAAAGATTGAAGGATTAACTATTTATGATACTGTAGACCATGGCGGAACAAAAGGTGATAATGGTCATATGGCTCGTATGAAGTCTGGTAAGGATGTTACACTAGAAGGTGTAGGAGAAGATGCTGTTATTGATGGATGGGGATTCCATTATATGGCTGAAAGCTCAGCCCCAGATTTAGGTAAGAGCTTTGAGGTTAGAAATTTAACCTTTATTAATACTCCTGA
>CAMWJY010000134.1 GCA_947174685.1 uncultured Mollicutes bacterium
AAAGGAGCTGTGAAAATCCAATTCCTAAAAACTAGGTTTTTTCACAGCCCCTTCTATTGCTTCTATCAAAATGCTATATTTTTTTATATTCATCAAATAAATCATCCATATGAGCTTGCATAGATTGTTTAGCTGCTTCTGCATTTTTAGATTCAAAGGCAGAAAGAATCTCCTTATGATATTTCAAGCCTGCTTGATTTCCACGCTTTGAAACTATATCAGAAAATGCAGATTGTAGCACCTCAGCTATAATCTCATAAATTTTAATGACATAGGAATTTCCACTAATTTTAGCGATAGTGATATGAAAATCATAATCTAGTTTGGAAAAGATGGATAAATCATTTTGACTTTTTATCATATTATTATAGATTGTCTTTAAACTCTCTATGTCTTTTTCTGTAGCTTTTGTACAGGCAAGATAAGCTACATTTGCCTCAATAATTCCTCTAAATTCTATAATTTCTGATAAAGACTTTTCATTTAAAAAGGTATGAGGAATGAGTCCGTTTAATACCTGCCCACTACTCGGTTGTTTTACAAAGGAACCTTCTCCAAATTTTGTTTCAATTAGTCCCAAGGTTAAAAGAGTATTTAATGCCTGGCGTACAGCGATACGAGAAACACCATAGATTTTGCAGAACTCATTTTCTGATGGTAATTTATCTCCTGGCTTAAGCTCACTACTGATAATCTTTTCTTTGATTTGTTCAAAAATCTGTTCAGATACAGAAACTCTTTTGATTGGTTTAAATTCCATAGTGGCACCTCCTGTAATACAAGTATACATATATTATATACAATTTTGGAAGGGTACGCAATTAAAACTGATTTTTTACTTCTTAAAATATCCATCTAAATCAAAGTAATCATCAAGATAATTGCGTGTGTTATAGCACATTTCTTTGAATAGCTCATAGGATTCTTCCATTGTTAAAGTATTGCAAAGAGCTTGATTTGCAAAGGCAACATATAGTTTTCCTAAATCACGTTCTTTAATACCCTCATAGGTTGTATCAATATTTACACAACTACGATAAACTAGATTAGCTACTGCAGATGGTAATGGCTTAGATACGATTGGCTTTACTTGGTCGTTAGAGAATACACAATTTGTTTCTACAATGCTTCCAAGTGGCATTTGTGGCATTTGACCTTGGTTTGGCATATTAACATTGGATACTATGGAACCAAAGCCGAGAATTGCCTTCATTAAATCAACAGCTTCTTCTGTGGATTTTACTACAGGGAATTCTTTTCTTCCTTCAGCCATATCTATTGTTTCAGCAATACGCTCTGCTTGTTGTTTTTCACGGAAGTCTACTGTTGTTAAACCAAACTGCCAATTTTCTACAGTCTTTTTATCCTTTAAATACCAAGTATTAGGCATGAACTCGGCAAGATGTCTATCTCCTGCAGCAGCAAGAACTCCATACTTGTTATATAAATCCATCTTTAGTTTATTTCCATAAGCGAAAGGATCTGTCTTAAATTCAAAACGAGATTTTCCTTCACGCTCAAAATAGCCTTCATCATAGAATTTCTCTTCAAATTCAGGAAGTAATGCTAATAGGTCAATATCTCCATACTTGGCTTCTGACATCCAAGTAAAATGATTTACACCACATGCATCGGTATAGATTTGACTACGATGTACGTTGATTCCTTTTATTTCTTTTAAGACACAAGTTAAGAATTCCTGTGCATGGAATACCTCATGACAGCATCCAAAGGCTTTGATTTCTGGGAATACATCATAAAGCACCTTTGTACAGATACTCATAGGGTTTGTAAAGTTGATGACCCAAGCATTAGGACAAATTGCTTTAATCTTTCTTGCAAAGTCCTCATAAATGGGTACAGTACGCATAGCACGTAAAACACCACCTGGACCTGCAGTATCTCCTACAGATTGATAGATACCATATTTTTCTGGTGCGTGAACATCACTTCTCATTTCCTTAAATGTTCCAGGAAGAATGGATAATACAACGAAAGTTGCATCAGCTAAAGCATCCTCTAGCTTATCATAAACCTTGTAATCGAATTTGGATTTCGTTTTTGGATTCTTATTGATATAGCCACCAATTTTAGCGTTGCGAATTGCTGCTTCCTTATCAATATCATATAGAGCGATTTCGCCACTTAAATTTTCAGCTAGTGCTAAATCAGACATAAATACTCTTGCCCAAAGCTTTGAGCCACCACCGATATAGGCAATTTTAATTGTTTTTTGCATTGTTATATTCCTCCAAGATTGTTTTTATTTGATTGATTTGTTCTTTTGTTGCCGTAGGCATAGGCTTGGTTGCTGTTGGATAAGCAAGGATATTCTTCTCTTTTAGAGCCTGTTTAATAAATGGAACGAATGGTTTACCTACACCATAGATATCCATAAGCTTATCTATTTTATGCTGTATTTCCTGAACAGCTTTCATATCGTTTGAATTAAAGGCTTTTACCCATAAGGATGTTAGCTCTGGGAAAAGGTTTGAAATTCCTGCAATACAGCCATCTCCACCACATAAAGCATTATGGGCAAAGTTATCATCGAAGCCTGAATAAATCTTAAAATCAGGTCGAATAGGTTTAACTGTTTTGATAAGCTCACGAGTGTGGTCCATTCCTGAAATAGTATCTTTAATTCCAATAATGTTCTTATGATTCTCTGCTAGTTTTTTTACAACAGATACAGATATTTCATATCCTGTTCTATCAGGGAAATTGTATAAATAGATATTACCTTTAATATCCTTTGCAAGATGATCATAGTATTCATAGACACTTTCATCTGTGAAATGGAAATAATAAGGTGGAATAATCATTACACTTTTTATTCCAAGAGATAAGGCATAATTGGATAGCTCTACAATTTCATCATATAGCATTGAGGTTGTTCCTACAATGAGTTCTACACGGTTTGCGATGACTTTATTTGCGTATTCAATCAGCTTCTTTTTTGTTTCTATGCTGCACGCAAAAAATTCTCCTATACTTCCAAAAATTAAAATACCATCTACTCCACCTTTTATTAAATGTTCATATAGATTTTTACAGCTTTCAAAATCTATTTCTCCATTAGGTAAAAGTGGTGTAACAGCAGGTGTTAAATACTTTGCCATTAATATGTTCCTCCTTCTATAGCTGAGCTTGCATTTTCTGTATATCGTTTAAATAAGCCTTTTCTTTTTGGTCTTGGAATAATACCTTTTTCTTTTCTCTTTTTAAATATTGCTTCTACCTCAATACGGCTTACTTCAACACCATCAATACCAACTACATTGATGGTTCTATTTTCTACATCATATTCGATAATATCGTTATCTTCTATAAAGGCGATTTCTCCACCTCTTGCTGCCTCTGGGGAAACGTGTCCAATTGCAGCTCCACGAGTGGCTCCAGAAAATCTACCATCCGTGATTAAGGCTACTGTACCATTTAATTTTTCATCACATACTATGGCTTCTGTAGTCATTAATAGCTCTGGCATACCTGACCCACGAGGTCCTTCATAGCGAATGACTATGATTTCATAAGGATTGATTTTGCCATCAACTACTGCTTGATGGGCTTCTTCCTCACTATTGAATACTCGAGCCTTTCCTTTATGCTTCTGCATAGATTTTACACAAGCACTATATTTTATAACGCAGCCTTCTTTAGCGATATTTCCTTTTAGTATGGCAATGCTACCAACTTCACTTGCTTTTTCAATAGGAAATATGACTTCATCACGAGTTAAGCCATAGTTAGCAAGGTAACCAAGGTTACGTGTAAAGAATCCACTTTTTTCTAAATCCTCTAAATTCTCTTTTAAGGTTTTTCCTGTAACTGTCATAACATCTAGGTGTAAATAATCCTTTAAAAGATGCTGTACATAAGGTACTCCTCCAGCAAACCAGAAGCTCTCTGTTAAATGCTTGCCACTAGGG
>CAMWJY010000135.1 GCA_947174685.1 uncultured Mollicutes bacterium
GGTATCAATATTGGTGGTACTGTAAAGAATCTAAAGCTTACAAATGTTCGTATTACAGCAAATGGCTTTAATGAGAAGCCAAAGCAATTTAATACTGCATTAGAAGGCGATGCAAGATATGTAAATACAGAAGTAACAGGAGCTGCTACTTCAGGTATTTATGTTGGCGCATTAACTGGAGATTGTAAGGGTACGATTGAAAATGTTGTTGTTACAGATGCTGTTTTAAAGGTTTCTGGTAGCCGTGTTGGTGGTTTAACAGGTCGCATCTATGGTGATGAAGGAACAGCTTGTAAGGTAAACAATGTTTATGTAGAGGCTTCTATTGAGGGTGTTTCTAGACTAGGTGGTATTGTTGGTTTAATTGATGCTAAGAGTAAGGCAACCTTTGAAACTCCAGTAATTACAAATGCAATGTTTAAAGGTTCAATCAAGGGTGCAACTGTATTCCCAACTGAGGATTCTTATATCGCCGGTGAATATCTAGGTGGATTTGCTGGATATGCACGTGCATTTGAGGCATCTAATATTGTTGTTGATGCTACTGTTGAAGGCTTCCGTCATTCAGGTGGTGTTGTAGGCTTCTTACAATGGAACTCTAATGTAACTAATTTCTCTGTTTTAAAGGATTCTTTATTTAAGGGTACTGTAACTGTAGAATATGGTTCTAATGCAGGTCCTATCGTTGGTAACCGTAGTACTAGCAAGGCAACTGATGAAAACTGTGTTGCACAAGGCTGGTTCCTTTCTACTTCTAAATTTATGAAGGGTGAGGCTGAAATGGAATTTGATGCTTTACCAGCAACTGCAAAGTGGGGTAGCGCAGTAGAAGAATTATCAGCAGAATGGTTTGCTGAAAACCTACCAAATCTTGATTTAGAAGCTTTATTTAAATTAGGTGAAGATAATTTCCCTGTTTTAAAATAATATAGGAGATTCGTTTATGAAAAAAATATTATTATGTGGTTTAGGTTTAATATTGGCCACATCCCTTTTCTCCTGTAAACCAACTGATGAACCAGACCCAACGCCAGGTCCAACACCTAGCATAGATGAGAAATATAAACAATTTGAGGATTTGTTTATTGGCAATTGGAATATGCCAGGTTTATATGAGAAGAATGGTCAAGCTCATGAAATGCCTGAAACTGTAAAGGAAACAGGAATGGAAATTAGCGTAACAGACTATAATGCTAAACCAAATGATCCAACTGCAGATAATTATGGTGCATTTAAAAAAGCCATAGAAAATGCTTCTGAGGGAGATACTATTTATATTCCTAACGGAACCTATTATTTCACTGGATATCAAAAGGCTTCCTCTGAGTATGATACACACATCTCTTTAAAATCTGGTGTAACCTTACGTGGAGAATCACAGGATGGTGTTATTTTAGTATCTAATTTTGATCCATCTAAGAATGAAAATAATTCTACAACGGTTATTGCTGCAGTTAATGTAAAAAATGTTGCAATTAAAAATTTAACTGTAACCTCAAATACAGATGATTCTAAGCTGCCAGATCCTGATAGCTCTACTTTACAGAATCTGGTATTCACAGCTCCAAAGTATGGTATTACTGCTGCCTCTGGTGGTTCAATTTCCAATCCTGATGCTCAGGCAAGAAACATTTTAATAGAAAATGTTACTGTTGAAAAGTTTCAACGTATGGGTGTGAGAATTGCAAGTGTAAAAGAAGTTGTTGTACGTGGTTCAACCTTCCAAAAGGCTACCTGCTTAGGTGGTGGTGGTATGGGCTATGGTGTAAATATTCAAGGATTTGGAAATGGCTTTAATTGTACAGATACTTATATTGATACCTGCTTTAATATTGTAGAAAATAATCATTTTGTAGGACCATATTTAAGACATGGTGCATTAGTTCAATACTCTGCACATAATAATCTTATCCAAAATAATGTATTTGATAATCTATTATTAGATTCTATTGATATGCATGGTGAGGATGAGTATTGTAATGAAATTTGTAATAATAAAATTAATAATACAAGAAAGGGTGCTGGCGTAGGACTAGGTAATACTGGTGCTACTCATGATGCATCTGGTCGAAATAATTTTGTTCATGACAATGTCATTTCTGGAGGCGCTAGGGGTATCGATATCCTTTTAGGTACTCCAAATACTGTAGTTTTCAAAAATACCTTTGAAAATGTAGGTCAAGGTATTAAATGTAGCAATGCAAATGGAACAAGAATCATTGAAAATACATTTAAGAATATTACTGGTACTGCAGTTTCTGTAGCTTATGCTTATGTGTATGGTAATGCAGAAGCAGGACTTCCTACAAATTATCAAATCAAGAATAATGCTTTTGATAGCTGTAAAGAAGGAATTTATACAGATTCTAAGGGAAAGAACTTTGTGGTAGAAGGGAATACTTATAAGAATATGAGCTCTAATGTTGAGTTTATTGATGAATCTGCTAACTTTGTTTTACCAGAAGAATCTAATTTGATGCAGCCAGTTGAAGGAGAATACTTCCTTCCAAAGGAAAATATGTTTATTACGATGGAAAGTCCAGACAAGCCTGCTCAATATCAAAAGAATATGAAGTTTAAAACAAGTAATCTTGAACCGAACTTCAATCGTATGATTTATGCATTATTTGATAAGACTGAACTACCTAAGCATTATGATGCTGTATATCTATCAATTACTGCAAAGGCACAGGTGGGTACTCCAACAATCAACATATTCTCTAATACAACATATACTGATTGGACTACAGATGAAATTTATTGGAATAATTCCTTATTGCATCATGATACTTTAGCAATCATTAAGGATACTCCTGAAAATCCTGTAAAGGAATTTGCAACCTTTACCTTCCCAATTGCAATTTATGACTTTAATACTTATTACATTGATGTTACCGAAAGCTATTCTAGTATAGATGCAGACCTATTTACATTAATATTGACAAATGAAAATATTGATGAATCCTATATGGAAATCTATTCCAAAGAGCAAACTGCAAATAATTGTGAACAGGCATTCCGTTTAATCTTTGTAAATCCAACTTATTAATGCTTATGAATAAGAATATTGATTTTTTGAATGTAGCTCAGTTTAAAGAAACAGAAGAAGGGATGATTTTATATCGTTATCCTGAGACTGTTATAGAACAGCTTGGCTATAAGGAATCTATTAAGGGAAGAGAAAAGGCTAAAATCCCAGCAATGGTAGAGATTAGAGTCTTATCTTACTCAAGAACTCTTCAAATTAAATTAAAAGCTTTAGATGCTCATATGAAGGTATTTTGCTATATTGATGATTTTCAGAATGGAGAGACCATTATTAATCAAAACGAATCTAGTACTTTAGAATTTAAAGTTCATGATCGTATGGCAAACCTATATGAAAATATTTATCCAAACAAACCTTACCTATGGAGAATTATTCTGGGTAATGGAACAAGAGTAGTATTTCAGGATTTAGAGGTAGGAGATACCTATCCAATACAAACACAAGTTCCTTGGGTATTATATGGTAGCTCCATATCCCAAGGAGCAGGTGCCTTGGATATTGTAAATTGTTATGCCTTTTTAACAAAGCAGGCTCTCAAAATAGATATCCTAAATAAAGGATTATCCGGATCTTGTCTTTTAGAAAAAGCGACAGTTGACTATTTAGCTTCTCTAAACTGTAAAGGGTATATTCTTGAAATTGGAGCTAATGTAAGAGGACTTATGGATAAGGAGACCTTCCAACAGGCATTTTCCTATCTAATAGACACTCTTGCTAAAAAGAAATGTCCAATTATAGTAATAAGTATTTTGGATATGTTTGAAAATCTATATAAGGATTTTAAGGAAATTCCTTATCATGATAGGAATGTAGAGTTTATTCAAACCATAAAGG
>CAMWJY010000136.1 GCA_947174685.1 uncultured Mollicutes bacterium
AGATGATATCTAAATTCTGATAATTCATAAAAGCTAATTTCTCTATCCTTCAAACTCATCACCTCCTACAAATGCTTCAAACACAAGGTTTCCTAGCCATATTTTATCACTTTTTATACGTATGAAGCCGTTTTTTTCTTCAATTAACCTGTTTTTATATAAATAATCTATGTCAAAATCATCTTTTGGATATGTTTTAAACCGATTATAATATTCTACAATGGAAACACCTTCAAGCTTTCTAAAACCTAACATCATAAATTCCTGCTTTCTTTCTCGGAGAGTAAGGGGATCTACTGTTTTACTCCCTTTAAAGTAGCTTGGAAGAGATGCATCATTTTGAATTCTTTCGTTGTGGTGATAGCCACAGGCACTTGCCCCTATGCCTATATATTCCTCACAATTCCAATACCCTAAATTATGTATCGATTCATAGCCTTTTTTAGCATAATTACTGATTTCATAATGCTTAAACTGCCTCATTTTCAGTTTTTTGGTCAAATAATTAGCCATATCCACGACTAAATCATCATCAGGAAGAGAGATTTGAGTATGTTTCATCTGATAGGAAAGGATTGTTTTTTCTTCTAAAATAAGGCTGTAATATGAGATATGAGGAACATTAAGCTCTATAGCCTTCTCCACATCCTCCTTTAGCAAATCCATTGTCTGTCCTGGAAGCCCATACATCATATCAATGTTGATATTTTCAATCCCAGAATCCCTTAAAAGCTTTATTGCCTCTTCTACTTGGCTTTCTGTATGATTTCTCCTAATGAGCTTTAGGAGGGTTGAATTGAAGCTTTGAACACCAATACTAACTCGGTTGATCTTATATTTTTTAAATAAGTGGGCATATTCCTTTGTTAAAAGCTCGGGATTAATCTCTATAGTATTTTCCTTAGCTACACCTAAATATGGCTCCAAAGCCTTCAAAAGACGCTCTAGCTGGGAAAGAGTTAAGCTATTAGGTGTTCCACCACCAATATATACACTTCCAATGCTTGTAGCCCAATCCTTTCTAAACCATTCTTCCTTAGAATATTGAGATAACTCGTCTATCAGGTGGTCTAAATACTTATTTTTAACCTCTTCCTTAGCAATTTGCTTGGGAAAATCACAATAGCTACAGATACTATTACAAAAGGGAATATGTACATAAATCCCTTTCACTTGAGAAGTCCTCCAAAAAGTGCCTTAGCATTTTTATATAAAATATGCTCCTTTTCTTCTGTTGTAAATAAGCTACTTTCTTCAAGGTAGGTATAAGCTTCTTTATAGCTACAATAGTTCATGCCATTAGGAAAATCACTACCCCATAGAATTTTATCTATTCCCATCACATCCATAGCCTTACGGATATAGCTTTGTGCTTCATAGAATGGATAAGCCTGTTTTGTGTTATTTGGAAGGCTTGCAATATCAAAATAAATATTTTTTAAGTTTAAAAGCTTTAAATTCTCTTCTAAAATATCCATTTGATTATGCTGTGGAGCAGTTAAGTGGCAAATGATAAAGGTCATTTCTGGATATTTCTTAATAGCTCTACTTAATGCCTCTATCTGGTAACAGTTGTTTCCAGGACGTCCAATATCTATAAAACAGATCAGCTTATGCTCACTAGCCATCTGGTAAACCTCATGCATAACCTCACCATCTAAGTCTACGGTTGGATGATTTGCCATAAGTCCAGAGCCATTAGAAACCTCCATCTTCAAGATCTTGATTCCTAAATCTTCAAATAGATGCTTTATAATAAGGTGCTTATTTCTAAAAAATGGGTCATAGGTTCCTGCAGGAATAATCATATTAGGATATTTTAAAGAGGCTTCATAGGTATAAATATTCTGAAATCCAGAATAATTCCCTTGAAGACATACTGTAAATTCTACATCATGCTCCTTTAAAACTTTAGTTAATACCTCAGGAGTAAGTCCTTTATCGCCATATTCTGCTGGAATAAGCTGGATGACCTTGCCACTGGCATAGATAGCTTTACCGTTTCCAAGTGGTCTAAGCTCTCCTTCAGAGCCGATTCCACAGATATTTTCTATAAGATGAGTATGAACATCTATTTTTTTCATTGCAATCACCACTTCAATTATACCATAATCTTCCTCACTTTTCCTCTTTTTTCTGATAAAAATTTCTTATCTCTTTACTTTTAGGCTGATTTTGTCTATAATTGTACTAGAAAATAAAATGGAGGAAAAAAATGAAAAAGATTATCCAAGAATTTAAGGCTTTTATTTTACGTGGAAACGTACTTGATATGGCTGTCGGCGTTATCGTTGGTGGTGCTTTCAATACTATCGTTACAACATTAAATAAAAGCATTTTAATGCCAGTTGTGAATTGGGGTCTATCTCACATTCCTGGAATGTCTTCTGGTCTTTATACCATTTTACCTAACTCAAAGCTAGCTGATGCAAATACTGCTGCAGATGCTGTGATTTTAGGTCCAAATGGTCAAGCTTATACAGTTTTAAACTATATTGACTGGAGTGCTTTCATTGAATCTATCTTAAACTTCTTCTTTATCGCTTTAACCTTATTCATCATCTTAAAGGTATTTTCTGCCTTAAGTGCTAAGCGTAAAGCATTTGAAGAGAGCTTAAGAGCTAAGAAGGCTGCAGAGGAACAAGCACAAGCTGAGGCTGTTGCTGAAGAACCAGCTCCTGAGGTAACTCCTGAAGTTGTTGAGCCAGTTAAGGATCCTGTAGTTGTTCTTCTTGAAGAAATTCGTGACAGTTTAAAGGAAAAAGAAGCTGCCCCTAAGAAAACTACTAAAGCAAAAAAAGGAACAGAATAAAAATTAGAAGAGGAAAATCCTCTTCTTTTTTTACCTTTCAAGTTGTCCCTTAACATAATTTAGCACAAGATTTTTCTGTTCCTCTGTAACATTATTAAATCCAACAATAACAATATACTGATTTTCTGGATCAGATGGATCTTTTAAGGCATATTCCTCCTGATAATGCGAATATTTATAGCCATTCATACGATTTGTATTATAATAATAACTGCTTGTCATCCAAACTAGGTTAGTTAAATCACTGCTTGTTTTACAAGTAAAGAATATGCCAAAGCCATTTGACACGGGTCTGTAAAAATTTTCATCAATTACCCCATCTTCATCAAAGGTTGCCCGTATGGATAAAGCACGATATCGCATATTTGGACAGTATTCATCATATTTATGATGATAATGATCACAATAATCGACTCCTTGAATGACATATTTATAATCCTTAACACCTGTTATAGCTACATCAAAAAGAAATAATTCAGGTTCTTCAAAGTTCTTTTTTTGTAATGCCTTTTCTGCACCTATGAGATCAGCATAGCTTTCATAAGTATTATAAACAAGCTTCCTTCCAACTGTTCGGTTCCTATTATTGCTTATAAATATAGTCATTCCTATCCCGGCTAGTAAGAAAATAGCTATCATAACTGGAATAATTATTTTAAAGCGAATTGAAAATGAATGCTTTGATTTAGGCTCTTCTTTTTCTTTTATATATTTCTCAAGGTGAATTTGCTCCTTTATTTCATTAAAATCAGGCTGCAATTCAGTTTGATTTAAGATTTTTCTTCTAAATTCTTGCTTGCCCATCTTATTTATCTCCTTCTAAATTTTTCTTGACTTTAGCAAGAGCTCGACGATATCTACTCTTTAACGTATTCTTCGATATATTTTCTTCTTTGGCTATCGTTACTAGAGAAATCTCTAAAATAAGATGCTTTGTAATGACTTCTATTTCATCTTTTTCTAAACCTTTTTCCCAACCATATAGCTTTAAGTTTTTATATTTAGAACGCCTATCTGACAGGTTTTCCATTTCTTCAGCTGTTAAA
>CAMWJY010000137.1 GCA_947174685.1 uncultured Mollicutes bacterium
ATTCTTGTGTTTAATCTATTTAATGCTTAATTTTACACTAGGAGGGAGTGCAGGTATTCTTTATAAAATGATGAATCATTTTAGCGTAGTTTTCATTTGTTTAGGTGGTATTTTAGTTTTATTTGCCTTTTATGCAATTTATAAGAAATTTCATTTTAGGCCAGATGTATTAGAATATGAGGTGATGATAGAAGATGAGAACAGAACCATTTATTTAAGTGGGTTCTGTGACACAGGAAATTTCCTTACAACAGAGGATAACATTCCTATTGTATTTTTAAAGAGGAATATTCAAATAGGGCATTATTATAAAACGATAACAATTCAAAGCTTAAGTACAAATAAGAATATTCCTATATTTGAGGTAAAAAGCTTTAAAATAAAAATTAAAAATAAGTATGTAAAAAAGGATGTCTATTTAGCTTATGGAGACATAGCGTTTAATGTGATGTTTGGTTCAAACTTATTAGGGGGATAGAAATGTTATTATTGAAGCTTTTATCTAAGCTGTTTAAAAAGGATGAGGTTTGTTATTTATATAATCAAATGAGCTTGCCAGAGCCACTCAAGGAAGAGGATGAGAAAAAATACGTTGAGGCAATGCTAGAAGGGGATTTAGAAGCGAGAAATATTCTCATTGAAAGAAATATGAGATTAGTTGTATTTATTGCGAAACGCTTTGAATCTCCTAAGGTTCTATTAGAGGATTTAATTTCCATTGGCTCTATGGGGTTAATCAAAGGAGTAGAAACCTTCAAGCTAGATAAAAATATCAAGCTTGCAACGTATGCTTCCCGTTGTATTGAAAATGAAATCTTGATGTTTTTACGCAAGGTCAGCAAGCAAAAAAATGAGGTTTCCTTAGATGAGGCACTTAATGTTGATGGGGATGGCAATGAGCTATTACTAGCAGATGTGATTCCTACCAATCAGATGCTAGCAATTGATGAGGCTATTTCTAATGAGAAGGAAAGAATAATGTATGAGGCTGTAGAGAAGCTTAATGCTAGAGAAAAAGAAATCATCACCTTACGCTTTGGGCTATATCGTAATGAGGAATTAACTCAAAAGGAAGTAGCCGATAAGCTTGGTATAAGTCAAAGCTATATTTCTAGATTAGAAAAAAAGATCATAGATAAGCTTAAATATGAAATGGAAAAAAAGTTAACAATTGTATCTAAATAATGAATAGTTTTCGTAGAAGTCTTCCATATTAAATATGAAAGGAAGATTATATGCATAAGGTTGAGATTACAGGAGTAGATACCTCTAAGCTGAAAACTCTATCCAATGAAGAACAACAGGCTCTTTTATTAAAAATTAAGGATGGAGATATGGAAGCTAGAGAGAAGATGATTGCTGGTAACTTAAAGCTAGTTTTATCTGTACTAAAACGATTCAACGATCGAAAGGAAAGTATGGATGATTTGTTTCAGGTGGGCTGTATCGGACTTATGAAGGCTATAGATAATTTTGATTTATCGCATAATGTTAGATTTTCAACTTATGCGTGTCCTATGATTATCGGTGAGGTAAGAAGACATCTACGAGATAATGGTTCTATCCGTGTTTCTAGAAGCTATAAGGATATTGCATATAAGGCAATAGGCTATAAGGATAAGTTTCTATTAGAGCATCATAGAGAACCTTCTATTAATGAAATTGCTGAATACCTAAATGTAGATAGTGTAGATGTTATATTAGCCTTAGAGGCGATTCAGGATACCATCAGCATGTCCACTCCAATTTATGACAATGGGGGAGATGTCATAGAGCTAGAGGATCAAATTGGTGGTTCAGATTATATTACTGAAAACTGGATGAGAAATAATATGATCAAAGAAGCTTTTTCAAAGCTATCTAAGCGGGAACAAGCAATAATTTATGACAGGTATTATTTAGATAAAACCCAAATGGAAATTGCTGAGGAGCTTTCCATATCCCAAGCACAGGTTTCAAGACTTGAAAAGAATGCATTAAAGATTATGTATGATTATATGCGATAAGGCTAATTTAATAAGTTAGCCTTTATTTTTTTACCATTTTGTGGTATCATAGACAAAGAGGTGAAAATTATGCATAATATATGGCATGATATTGACGATGATAGAATCAAAAAGGATAACTTCATCGCTTGTATTGAAATTCCTAAGGGAAGTAAGAAAAAATATGAATTAGATAAGGAAACAGGATTAATTATTCTAGATCGTATTCTTTATACATCTACTCACTATCCTGCTAACTATGGCTTTATTCCAAGAACCTATTCTCAGGATAAAGACCCACTTGATGTTTTAGTATTATGTAATGAAACGTTTGATCCACTTGTATTAGTGAAGTGTTTTCCTATTGGTGTAGTTAAAATGATTGACCAAGAGGAAAGTGATGAGAAGATTATTGCAGTATGTCAAACAGACCCTATGATGAATAATTATAGAGATATCAGTGAGCTTCCACAACACTATTTTGATGAAATGACACATTTCTTTTCTGTGTATAAGGCCTTAGAGGGCAAGGATACAGTTGTAACAGAAATCTGTGGTAGACAAGAAGCTGAAAGGATTATTGAAGAATCCATCAACGCTTATAAGAATTTATATATTAAGTAGTAAGGAGGCAATAGTATGGCATTAACTGCTGGAATTGTAGGATTACCTAATGTAGGTAAATCTACACTTTTTAATGCAATCACTAAGGCAGGAGCTTTAGCTGCAAATTATCCTTTTGCCACAATAGAACCGAATGTAGGTATGGTAGAGGTTCCTGATAGTAGATTAGATGTATTAACCCAGATGTATAATCCTAAGAAATCAACAAGAGCTGTTTGTGAATTTACAGATATAGCAGGTCTAGTCAAAGGTGCATCAAAAGGTGAAGGATTAGGAAACCAGTTTTTAGGAAATATTAGAAACTGTGATGCCATTCTAGAGGTGGTTCGTTGTTTTGAGGATGGAAATATTACCCATGTTGAAGGAACAATTGACCCTGTTAGAGATGCAGAAATTATACAATTAGAATTGATATTATCTGATTTAGAATCCATTGATAAAAGGATTGTAAAAATAGAAAAGAAGGCCCAATCTAAGGTAGAGGATGCCCCATTTGAATTTGAACTTTTAAAGAAGCTAAAGAAAACCTTAGAAGCAGAGCTTCCTATCAGAAGCTTAAACTTTAGTGAATCTGAGCTTCCATATTTAAAGAATTATGGATTACTAACCTCTAAGCCTTTTATGTTTGTTGCCAATATCGCTGAAGGCTCTATTGCTAATCCAGAGGCTGATCCTCTATATCAAAAGCTTAAGGCTTATGCAGAAAAAACAAATTCTAAAATCATCGGTATTTCAGCTCAAATTGAATCTGAGCTTGCAGTATTAGATGATGAGGATAAAGAAATGTTTTTAGCTGATTTAGGGATAGCAGAACCTGGCTTAAATCGTTTAGTGACTGCAACCTATGATTTATTAGGCTATGCAACCTACTTCACAACTGGACCTGATGAATGTAGAGCCTGGACCTTCAAAAAGGGAATGCTAGCTCCTGAATGTGCTGGTATTATTCATACAGATTTCCAGCGTGGCTTTATTCGTGCTGAAACTGTTGCCTATACGGATTTAGTTTCCTGTGGGTCTATGCTAAAGGCAAAAGAAGCAGGCTTGGTACGTCAAGAAGGAAAAGACTACGTTGTAAAAGATGGCGATGTAATGCTATTTAAATTTAATGTTTAGAAAAAGTTAAGGAGACCATTTGGTCTCCTTTTGTCTTATTTCAACTATAAAGTGATTTAGGTTCAACTACGATTTGATTGCAAAAAGTTAAGCTTTAAGTATAATTTACTTAATCATAGTGATTTTTTTAAT
>CAMWJY010000138.1 GCA_947174685.1 uncultured Mollicutes bacterium
GTACTCATGAGGAAGGATTTAGACTTGCCTTAACTCGTTGTATTAAAAATTATGCAACCTCTAATAATCTTTTGAAAAAAGATGAAGAAATCAATAATGAGGATGTTCGTGAAGGTTTAGTAGCTATTATATCTATTAAGCATCCAAATCCTCAGTTTGAAGGTCAAACAAAAACTAAACTAGGAAATACAGAGGTAAGAGCAATTGTATCTCAATTATTAGGAGAAACTCTAGAGCGTTACTTCTTAGAAAATCCAAATGATGCAAAAGCAATCATTGATAAGTGTTTATTAGCATCACGTGCAAGAATTGCAGCACGTAAGGCAAGAGAGGCCACTCGTAGAAAATCTCCACTAGATAATCTAAGCTTTGCTTCTAAATTAGCAGATTGTCGTTGTAAGGATCCTTCTAAATCAGAAATGTACATTGTCGAGGGTGATTCAGCAGGTGGTTCTGCAAAATCAGGTAGAGATAGTGAATATCAAGCTATTCTTCCACTTCGTGGTAAGGTCTTAAACGTTCAAAAGGTTAGATTAGAAAGAGCTTTAAGCAATAATGAAATTTTATCTATGATTCAAGCTATCGGAACTGGTATTGGTGAAGAATTTGATATCACAAAAGCAAGATATCATAAAATTGTAATTATGACCGATGCCGATGTCGATGGTGAGCATATTTGTATATTGTTATTAACCTTCTTCTTTAGATTTATGCCAGAGCTTATTGAAAAGGGCTATATTTATGTGGCTAAGCCACCTCTATACAAAGCACAATTTGGTAAGGCTGTTAGATATGCTTATTCTGATGAAGAATTAGAAAAATTCAAGAAGGAATTCCGTGATCGTAAGCCAGATGTACAACGTTATAAAGGTCTTGGTGAAATGGATCCAGAGCAATTATGGGAAACTACAATGGATCCAGCATTAAGAACATTAGTTCAGGTTCATCTAGAGGATGCTACAATTGCAAATCAAACCTTTGAAATGCTAATGGGTGAGGATGTAGATCCACGTAAGATTTTCATTCAAGAGAATGCACATTATGCAAATAATCTTGATATTTAATGAAAGTGAGGTTTAGAGTATGGAAAAGGATAAAGAAAATTTTGTCGAATTAGAAAAACAAGAATATGATAGAATTGAACAATTAGATATCAACAACAAGGTAAAAACCTCATTTTTGAATTATGCAATGTCAGTTATTATTGCCAGAGCTTTACCAGATGCAAGAGATGGTTTAAAGCCAGTTCAAAGACGTATCCTATATGGTATGAACGAGCTTAAAATATTTTCTAACGTTGCCCATAAAAAATCAGCTCGTATTGTCGGTGATGTAATGGGTAAGTATCACCCTCATGGTGACTCTTCTATTTATGAAGCAATGGTTCGTATGGCACAGCCGTTTAGCTATCGTTATACATTAGTTGATGGTCATGGTAACTTTGGTAATATTGATGGTGATGGTGCAGCAGCTATGCGTTATACTGAAGCACGTATGAGCAAAATTGCTATGGAAATGCTTAGAGATATCGACAGAAACACTGTTAATTTTGGGGATAACTATGATGCTACTGAAAGAGAACCACTTGTATTACCATCTCGTTTTCCTAACCTACTAGTGAATGGTGCTACTGGTATTGCCGTAGGTATGGCTACCAATATTCCACCTCATAATTTAGGAGAAGTTATTGATGGTGTTATTGAAGTAATTCATAATCCAGCAATTACTAGTGAGGAATTAATGCAATTTATTCAAGGACCAGATTTCCCTACAGGAGGTCAAATTTTAGGTCGTACAGGCTTAAGAAATGCATATACTACAGGAAATGGTTCTATAGTAATTCGTTCTAAGGCTGAGATAGTTCATCTAAAGAATGGTAAGAATGAAATTGTTGTTACTGAAATTCCTTATATGGTCAATAAAACAAAATTAATTGAACGTATTGCTGAGGTTGCAAAAAATAAAATAGTTGAAGGCATAACAGATTTAAGAGATGAATCTGGTCGTGCTGGTATTCGTATTGTAATTGAACTTCGTAAGGATGTAAATGCTGAGGTTATGCTAAATAATTTATACAAATATACTCAACTTCAAACAGGGTATGGTATGAATATGATTTGTTTAGTAGATAATCAGCCAAAGGCCATTACATTAAAAGAGGCTTTAGAGGTTTATCTTAAGCATCAAATGGAGGTTATTACAAGAAGAACTAAATTTGATTTAGACAAAGCATTAGCTCGTATTCATATTTTAGATGGTTATATTATTGCTCAAAACAATATTGAAAAGGTAATTAAAATTATTCGTACGACTACCGATGGTACTGAAAAAGAAAAATTGATGGAGCATTTCAAATTAGATGAAATTCAAGCACAAGCAATCTTAGATATGCAATTAAGAAGATTATCTGGATTAAATAGAGAAAAAATTCTTGCAGAACATGCTGATTTAAAACGAGCTTGTGATGAGTATTTACTTATTCTTTCTGATGATAATAAGAAAAAGTCTATTATTGAAGCTGAATTATTAGAGATTAAGAGTAAGTATAACGATCCACGTAAATCTGAAATTTGCTTAAGTCAAGATATCAGTATCGAAAATGAAGACTTAATACCACGTGAGGATGTTGTTATTACAATCACTTCAAATGGTTATGCAAAGCGTATGAAGCAAGACGCTTATAAAGCCCAAAGCCGTGGTGGTGTTGGTATGAGTGGTATTAAAACTCATGAAAATGATGATGTAGAATTTATCATTCCAACCTGTACACATAATTATTTGTTATTCTTTACAAATAAAGGTAGAGTATATTCAATTAAAGGATATTTCATTCCTGAAGCATCTCGTACAGCTAAGGGATTACCACTTGTAAATATTTTAACCTTCCAGGATGATGAGAAATTAGCTGCTATTACAGCTGTACCAAATTTAGAGGATGATAATTTATATCTATTCTTCGCAACAAAGAAGGGTATTGTAAAAAGAACAAGGTTATCTCAATTTAAAAATATTAGAACAAATGGTATTATTGCCATTAATCTACAAGAAAATGATGAGTTATTACAGGTATCCTTAACAGATGGTAATAGAGGTATTATTTTAGGATCATCTAGTGGTAAAGCAATTCATTTTAAGGAATCAGATGTTCGTCCGATAGGAAGAAGTGCAGCCGGTGTAAAAGGTATAGCCTTATCTAAAAAAGATTATTTAGTTGGTATGGCTATTGTTACAGATGAAAAGAACGAAGTTCTTATTGTAACAGAAAAAGGTTATGGTAAACGTTCAGCAGCTGAAGAATATCGTGTTCAAGGCCGTGGAGGAATGGGTGTTAAAGCCTTCAATGTTACGGCAAAGAATGGTAAGCTTGTAGCTTTACGTAGTGTTAATCCAGATTTAGATTTAATTATTACAACGGATAAAGGTGTTATCATACGTATGCATATTGATAAGATTTCTTTAGCCGGAAGAAATACACAAGGTGTTATTTTAATTAAGCTTAAGGGTGATCAATCTATTGCAAATACAGCAATTATAGATAGACAACCTGATGAAGATGAAGAAATCCTTGAAAATCCAGCACCAACAGTTCAAGCAGAAAAAATTGAAACTGCTCAACCTGAAGAAAAATCAACTATAGAAGAATAATATAAAAAAGGCTGTGAATTCTAGTTAAAAATTAGATTTCACAGCCTTTATAATTGCATATTCATATAATGTGATATATAATTGCATCAAGAAATAAACTTTTTTAAGGATAACTAACTATGAATAAAGAATGGTCTACACTCAACAAATCAATGCAGCTTCAAATTAAATCGCACGATACGTATCCTGTCTCTGATAGACGTCTGCCGGT
>CAMWJY010000139.1 GCA_947174685.1 uncultured Mollicutes bacterium
TTAGATGGCAATGGTGCAATTCGTGCTACCAAGACAAGACCTATTGAGGTGAAGGCTACAGGTGTTATGGACCGTAGTAGTGTTAATACACCACTTCAAACAGGTATTAAGGTACTAGATGCATTAGTACCTATTGGCCGTGGTCAAAGAGAATTAATCATTGGTGACCGTCAAACAGGAAAAACAGCAATCGCTATTGATACCATTTTAAATCAGGCAGGACAAAATGTAATATGTATTTATGTTGCGATTGGACAAAAGGAATCTACCGTTTCTAATGTCTATGAAACATTAAAAAGTCATAACGCAATGAAATATTCCATCATTGTATCTGCATCTGCTTCTAACCCAGCACCATTACTATATTTAGCACCATATGCTGGTGTTTCCTTAGCGGAATACTTTATGTTTCAGGGGAAAGATGTTTTAATTGTTTATGATGATTTATCTAAGCACGCAGTTGCTTATCGTGAGATGTCATTATTGTTACATAGACCACCAGGAAGAGAAGCTTATCCAGGAGATGTATTCTATCTTCATTCAAGACTTTTAGAGCGTGCAGCTAAATTGTCTGAAAGATTAGGTGGAGGAAGTATTACAGCACTTCCTATTATTGAAACACAGGCTGGAGATATTTCAGCTTATATTCCAACAAATGTTATTTCTATAACAGATGGACAAATATTCTTGCAGTCAGACTATTTCTATAAAGGAATTCGTCCAGCAATCAACCCTGGTCTTTCTGTATCCCGTGTTGGTGGTGCAGCACAGACTAAGGCAATTAAGAAGGTTTCTGGAACACTTCGTCTAGATTTAGCTTCCTATAGAGAGCTTGAAGCATTTACACAGTTTGGTTCTGATTTGGATGCTTCAACTAAGGCAAGACTTGATCGTGGTAAGAGAACTCAAGAAGTCTTAAAGCAGGGACTTCATAAGACGTTAGCAATGGAAGAAGAGGCAATCATTTTATATTGCTTAACGAGTGGATTATTAGATAAGATTGCAGTAGAAGATTTAGCGCGCTTTGAGGAACAATTATATTTAGATTTAAAAGTGAATGAAGCTGGAAAGGAACTTGCAAGCTTTATTCGTGAAAATAAGGTATTACCAGACAAAGAAAAACTGGATACTTATTTAACTGAGTTTGTTAATAATTTCTAAGTAGGTGAGACAATGGCGAATTCATTACGTGAAGTAAAACAGCGTATTTCATCTACAGAAAGTACAGCTCAAATTACAAAAGCAATGTACATGGTAAGTTCGTCCAAGGTAAAGAAGGCAGAACGTATTTATAAAGGATATCAGGATTTTATGGTACGTAAGGCAGATTTAGTTCGCCAAATGGTGGCTAAATCAAGTGAGGATTATGTTCATCCGCTATTAAAGGAAAGACCTGTGGTGAAGACAGCATATTTGTTAGTCACTTCTGATCGTGGTCTTGCAGGAGCATATAATTCCTCAATCTATAAGGCTTTTGAGGAAAGATTAAAGGAAGTTAACCAAGATAATGAGAATATTATTTGTGGAGCAATAGGTAAGCAAGGCTTTGCATATTTAAAAAGAAAGGGGTATCCTTTAATTTCAGATGCTCCAACCTTAGTTAGAGATGATGTATTATTTATTGATGTATTACCTCTTGCCAATAGCTTTATTGATTCTTATTTATCTGGAGCTATAGATAAGCTTGTGATTATATACAATCACTATATTAATAGCTTATCCTTAGAGATTCGTTTTGAGGAATTACTTCCGATAACCTCTTTAGAGAAAATGGAAAGTCCTAGAGAATATATCTATGAAACAGGTATAGAAAAGACCTTGGATATCGTACTACCTATGTATATTCAGGATATGATTTATGGTATTATCTTAGATGCAAAGGTTTCTGAGCATTCTGCTAGAATGAATTCTATGCGTAATGCAACAGATAATGCAACTGAGGTAATTGCTAAATTACAATTATTATATAATAGAGCTCGTCAGGGTGCTATCACAACAGAATTGATAGATATCATTGGCGGAGCGAATGCGATAGGAGGAGATGCTTAATGTATGGTAAAGTCATTGAGGTAAAAGGACCGGTCGTTGATGTTTTATTTGAGGATGGGAAGCTTCCTCAAATCAATGATGCATTGAAGATTAATGTACCAAAAGAAGAAAACCACGATGTGGAAATTCATTTGACACTAGAGGTTGCCTTACATATAGGAAATAAAATTGTTCGTTGTATAGCAATGGACTCTACAGATGGATTAGTTCGTGGAATGAAGGTAGAAAGTACAGATAGTCCAATTATGGTACCGGTTGGTAAAAAGACATTAGGACGTTTATTTAATGTTTTGGGAGAACCAATCGATAATAAGGATCCTCTTAAGGATGAACTTCATATGCCTATCCATAGAGATGCACCTAAGCTAGAGGAACTATCCTCTACTGTAGAAATATTAGAAACAGGAATTAAGGTTGTAGACCTTTTAGCTCCTTATATTAAAGGTGGTAAAATAGGTCTATTTGGTGGTGCAGGTGTAGGTAAAACTGTACTCATTCAGGAGTTGATTCACAATGTTGCTCAAGAGCATGGTGGTATTTCTGTATTTACTGGTGTTGGAGAGCGTACAAGAGAAGGTAATGACTTATATTCAGAAATGAGTGAAAGTGGAGTTATCAATAAAACTGCCATGGTATTTGGTCAGATGAATGAACCACCAGGAGCACGTATGCGTGTTGCTTTAACAGGCTTAACCTTAGCAGAATACTTTAGAGATCAAGAACATCAGGATGTATTATTATTTATTGATAATATTTTCCGTTTTACTCAAGCAGGCTCAGAGGTTTCAGCATTACTTGGACGTATGCCATCTGCAGTTGGTTACCAACCAACTTTAGCAACAGAAATGGGTAAATTACAGGAAAGAATTACATCTACTAAGGATGGATCTATCACTTCAATTCAAGCTATCTACGTTCCAGCAGATGACTATACAGACCCAGCTCCAGCAACAACCTTTACACATCTAGATGCAACAACCAACCTTTCACGTAAGTTAACAGAGGAAGGTATCTACCCAGCAGTAGATCCACTTGCATCAACCTCTCGTGCGTTATCTCCAGAAGTAGTTGGACAGGAGCATTATGAGGTTGCTAGACGTGTTCAGCAAATTATTCAAAGATATAATGAGCTTTTGGATATTATCGCCATTTTAGGTATGGATGAATTATCTGAAGAAGATAAGCTCGTTGTTTTAAGAGCTAGACGTATTCGTTTATTCTTATCACAAAATATGTTCATTGGTGGACAATTTACTGGTATTCCAGGATCCTATGTTCCAATCAAGGAAACCGTAAGAGGCTTTAAAGAAATTCTTGATGGTATGCATGATGACCTACCAGAAGAAGCATTCCGTCTTGTTGGTACCATCGATGATGCCATCGCAAAGGCTAAAACATTAGAGCCATGAAGCTAATCGTTTCTACCCATCAGGGTGTCCTATATAATGAAGAGGTCGATTATGTCGTTGTACATAATGCCGATGGTGAGTTTGCAATTCTAAAGGAACATATTCCAGTGATTGCCGTTATGGATGAGGGCTATGTAAAAATGGTAAAAGCTACAGAAGAATTTTATATTGTCATTACCAATGGTATATTAGAATTCCATGATAATGTAGCTAGTGTCCTTGCTCAAGAAGCACATCTAGGAAAAGATAAGGAAGAAGCAAAACAACAGTTAGTAGACTTTAGGAAACAACGCTTAGATGAAAACCGCAAAGAACAGGTTGATTTTACGCAAAAGGAAAAGGAATTGCGTGAGCATTTAAGAAATTCTAAAGCTGGTCAATTATAAAAGAACTC
>CAMWJY010000140.1 GCA_947174685.1 uncultured Mollicutes bacterium
CAACACAACAAATTATACTAATTTGCGGAATTGTAGCTGTCGTAGTAATAGCTATAGGAGTATTGGCATTCTTTTTAGTTCGTAATTCTAAAAAGAAGAAAGCTGCACCAAAAGCTGAACCGCAAGTAAAGATAGAGCCTATTAAAGAAGAGGTAGTAGAAGCAAAGCCAGAACCTAAAGAAGAGGAAAAGGAATTGAGTACTCCTCTAGAAGATGTAGAAGATGATAAGGAAGAGGATTTCCAAGTAGAAGAGGAACCAGAAAAGGTTGTACAGGTAGTAAATGGACGTAAGGTATTTGTTCAATTTAATTATAGCTTTAAGGCAAAGCTTATTTTAGCTTCTCCTGAAGTACAACAACAATATCGTGATATTCTTAACTTTGTTCGTCCTTTTGGTGTTAAAACTTCTCTTAGCTGGAAGCAAGAGCGTATTTATTTAGGAAGAAATACATTTGCTATGCTAGTATTTAAGGGAAAAAAGCTATGTGTAGCTTATGCTTTTGATCCTAAACGTTTTGAAGGTACAAAATATCATGTGAGAGATTTAAGTGAAGTGAAGCGTTTTGCAAAAACTCCAACCTTAATGAAAATCACTTCTGAAAGAAAGTTTAAGTATGTATTAGAGCTTTTAAATCTAATTTTTACTGAAAATGATTTAGAGGAAGAGGATTATGAAGGTCCTGCAATTGTGATTCCAAAGCAAACAAGAGACGAATTAATTGAAGAAAAGCTAATTAAGGTTTATACTTCTGAAGAGGTTACGGAAGGAACGATTGTAGAGCAAGCTAATGTGGGAGAAATCATTCGTAAGAATGTTACAATAAATGAGGCAAAGCAGTTGATTACCGATGATTCTGCTTTAGAATATGTTCAGGTTGAAGAAGATTCTTCCATAAACAAATCCTACAACAAAAAGGATATCATTAACATTGATGTTTTATCTAAGAACTTTAATGCAGATGATTTAGTAAATTTAGAGTCTTTAAAAGAGAAGAAGCTAATTTCTTCTAAGGTAGATTACATAAAGGTATTGGCTAGAGGTGTATTAGATAAGCCACTTATTATTGAAGCTCAGGATTATTCTATTGATGCAATCAAAATGATTGTTTTAACTGGTGGAGAGGTTCGTAAGGTTAAGTAATATATAAAGGTATAGCATAAGCTTTAGCTATGCCTTTTTCTTTACAATTAATCCAGCCTATGGTATATTTAAATAAACTAAAAAATTTTGGTTATAGAATAAGAAATTCGGGCAAACTATAGTTGCCCCAGAAATGAGGTGTATTCTTTTTGAATAATTTATTTCAAATCCAATACGATAAGACTACGAAGAAATCCATAGCTCAATATGATAGCTTTATTATTCGCAGAGTCTCAAAAAAGCAAGAAGAACAATTGAATTCCATGGGTCAAAGTTATAAGACAAGACCGCAAAATAATGAATTGCCTAGATGGTTAAGCTTTATGAATCGAATAGCTTTCTATGCACTTTTAGTCAGCTTTATATTTTTAATATCTTTACTACTTAATCGTTCTAAAGAAAATCAAGGAAGCTTTTTAAATAACTCAATATGGATTATAATTATATTAAGCATTGCTGCAGGTTTATTTATCATCACTTTAATTATCGCAATTTTTATTAAAAAGAAGAATGAGAAACAAAATCCTGAAGTCACTTCTCAAAGCTTGTTTAACTCAATTCTTGAGACCTCAAAAGAATATTTATCCATTCCTGCTTCTGCAAAAAGTTTAGAGGTATTAATGGAACAACCTAACAAAAAATCTAAAGAGAAGAAGATGTATTCTAATATTCTTTTAAGTGTATTTGTTGAGAATGATATGCTATGCCTTGCCGATTTATATGTGGTTATAGGTATTCCTATAAAGAACTTAGAGGATTTTAAAATTATTGAAGAGCCGTATAGATTTTCCTTTTGGCATAAAAAGAATTCTTTTAGGGAATATGGAGTAAAGCTGATTCCAGCCCCTGTACGCTGCTATCAAAAGGACCAATATTCCATTTTAGAAATTCATCAGAGCAAAGAAGATTTGGCTATATTTATCCCTGAATATGAAGTGTTTGAGTTTAGAAAAATATTAGAAGAGAAAAGAGAAGAAGAGTAAATGTTTTATGTGAATCAACCATTTGATTTTAATGAAGAAGTAGCAATAGGAGCTGATCTTTATACTACCTTTTTAGGAAAACAGCTTGTTTTAAAAGAGGTGTACAGATATTATGGACCACTCACTTTACAGTATTTGCCTTATGGGGGTGTTCAGTCTGTGTATGATAATCAGCTTATTATAAATACTAAGTCAGGATATATTGCTACTAGAAATGTCATATATGATGGAGAAGAAATGAGTACAAAAGAATTTATTCATGCTTTTCCTGACATAGTAAATGAAGTATTTCCTTCATAAGAAAAAGCCTCGCTTTAGCTAAGCGGGGCTTCATTGTTTTCTATTTCAGGAGCAGCTTCTAGTGTGACAATATCATGTGAGATTTCTTGTGGAACTTCATTTTTGTAGCTACGCTTCAAAAGTACAGGTGTAACAAATGAGGTGATTAAAATGAGGCACAAAATGAAGGGTTGGATAGAAGCAGAAATTATACCAGCTGAAATTCCTTTATTTGCACAAATTAAGCACACCTCAGCTCTGCACATCATTCCAAGTCCACATCGGTAAGAATCCTTCCATGTATTCTTGGTTGCCTTAGCACCAACTGCGCAACCTAATAGCTTACCAGCTATTCCAGCAAGGATAAATAAGAATCCAAATAAAATAAAGGTTGAATCTATTTCATTAAAGCTAGATAGACTAGTAAGGCCTACCTTCGCAAAGAATACAGGGGTAAATAGAATGTAGGATGCAATATCAGTTCTACGTTCAATATAATCTGCATCCTTTCCACCAGAAAGCATTAAGCCTGCAAAGAAGGCTCCTGTGATATCTGCAATTCCAAACCATTCCTCTGCAGCGTAAGAAAAGAAGAAGGCAATTGCAATACCAAAGATAGGAAGTCTTCGATGATGACCATATTTTTTGCTAAGCTTTTTAAATAAAATACGTAAAAGAATACCTAGCCCTATTGCAAAGACAAAGAATCCAAGGGTTTTTCCAAAGACAATTAATATATCAATAGCAACATGATTTGATGCACTAGTTAATGCTTGATTTAAAGAAACTACGATAGATAGGACGATTACACCTAAAATATCATCTAGTATAGCAGCTGATACGATAGCAGTACCTATTTTAGAATTGAGTTTTCCCAATTCCTTTAATGTAGCTACTGTTACTGAAACAGAGGTTGCAGTTAATATGACACCATAGAATAGATTTCTTAAGATACAGTCACTTCCAAATCCACCTGGTAAGATACCAGCAACTAAGAATCCTAACAGCATAGGAACAACCACACCTAGAATAGTGATGACTATTGCAGCAATACCTGTGGCTTTTATTTGCTTTAAATCTGTTTCAATCCCTGCAGAGAACATAATTAGAATTACACCAATTTCTGCAATAAAGTTGATGCCTGCCATGGCATTTGAATTAAATATGGGTTCATTTGGGATTAATGTGATTAATCCTAATAGAATACCTGTTAAAAGCATACCTACTACCTGTGGCAATCCTATTTTACGACAGCCTATGCTTAAAAGCTTGGATAAAACTAGAATTAAGGCTAAAGGGAGTAAAACCTGAAAGGCCTCTATGCTTTGAGATGCTTCTAAAAACATAATACCTCATTTCCTTTCATAAAACGAACAGTTACTATTGTATCACTAATTTATTCACTTAGATATTGAA
>CAMWJY010000141.1 GCA_947174685.1 uncultured Mollicutes bacterium
ATCCATTATAGTCCAAATCATAGCTTATAGTCCTTATATGAAAGTGATTTGCTTCAAGAAATCTCTTTATGCTTTGTTCATGCTCATAAAATAAATACTCTAAAGTAGCTTCTTTATAGTTTTCTTTTAAATAAATATACATTTCATTATAAACAGGCCCCATATATTGATCTATACAATATACAAAATTTAGATGAATGGTATCCTCCCAAATCGTACAATGAAATACTCCTATAATGCATTCATTTTGAACAACTTCAAATAAGTAAGTATTATCATCTTCAAAAAGAGTATTCTTCCATTCTTCAATTTCTTTATAATCTACATTCTCTTCTATTTTAGAAAAATAGGATTGAAAAAATTCTAATAAAGCTTGACTATTTTTAGCAGCACAAATCAAAACTACTTCATCTCCTCTATTTTCTTAGAATCCTTATGAGCAATAGGATCCCATTTTACTCGTTTAAATAAGGAGCAGATGACTATAACAACAGAAAGTATATCAAACCAAGGCCACATCAACAAATAGAGAATCATCTTAAAGAATCCACAATGAATCTTCTTTCTTTCCTTAAGAACAACCAAAATACCTACACCTAAGGAACCGATATAAGTACCAAGGAGGAAGCCTCCTAAATATTTTAAAAAGATTACGATATCGTAGGAACCAGTAGTTACTAAAGAAAATACCATACCAAAGATTTGAATAGATACAGCAAGAATAAAAGATATTAAATCATAAGGAAAAGTATGCCAGAACATATCATAGCTACTCCATTTTCCTGTCTTGAAAAAGTTCTTCAGTAGCTTAAAAGAATTGTTTTTAAAATTAATTAGTCCACCCTTTCGCCAACGTAGACGCTGCTTCCAGGCAGTTTTTATATCTGTTGGCTGTTCATCATAGATTTCTGCTGCTTCACAATATCCAGTTACTAAATTATTAGAAATACTTACTGTTGTAAATTCTGCATCCTCTGTTAGGTTAGTATAATGCCATCCCTCTTTAAGATGCTCTGATTTCACTCCATAGCCAGTACCTGTAACATTTGTTGAAGATTTTAGAATGGCTCTAGGTCGATGAGAGCATAAAGTATTTCTATAAAAATGAATTCCATATCCAGAAGAAATGATATTGGTTCCAAAGTTTTTAATATTTCTAAAGGAGGTTACAATATCAAACCCTGTTGCAAAGGCATCATTCATCTTCTCTATAAAATCTGTCTTTAATAAATTATCCGCATCAAAAAATAGAAAATAATCAAAGGAGGTTATTCCATATTCTTCTTGAATTTTATCAAATAAATATTCTAAAGCAAATCCTTTTGATACATGCACTAAATCATGACGCTCATAAACAATAGCGCCTAAGTCCCTACAGATTTGGGCAGTATTATCTGTACAATTATCTGCAACTACAAAAATGGTAATTTTAGTAGCATCATAGGTTTGCTTCTTAATACTATCGATAAGGTTTCCAATAACCTTTTCTTCATTTCTTGCAGAAATAACTATAGCATAGGTTTTATCCATAGCTGCAGTTTGATATTTAGGAGCTTTACCAAAAAAGCCTACAATAACATAAATACTTCTGTAAAATAGTAATAACCCAAACACATAAATTATAATATTAATTATAGATCGATAGATACTTGCAGTATCTGAAAAATTAAATGTAGAATTCCACCAATTAAGAATGTAATCCCATACATTAATAAACAGCATCATAGTAATCCCTCATTTATACTTATCTTTTTTTAAGCACTCTCATTTTAGCACTATGAGAACGATTATTCAATAATATTTCATTCTCACTAGGAAGCATTGGTTTTTTTGTTATTAATTCAAATGGTGCTTCCTCTTTTATAATCATAGGTACACCCTTAGGAATAAAGACTGTACTCTTTTCTTTAAATATTGTTTTACAAATGCGATCCTCTAAAGAATGGAAGGTGATGACAACAGCTCTTCCATTTGGGTTTAACATATCTAAAGCATCCAATAAGCTATCCTCAAAAACTCTTAATTCATCATTTACAGCAATTCTTAAAGCTTGAAAGGTCTGTTTAGCAGGATGTCCCTTTTGTCTTAACACCTTCGCAGGAAGAGCACTTTTTATAACTTCAACCAACTCCAATGTTGTTTCAATTGGTTTTGTTTTTCTAACCTCTTCTATTCTTCTAGCAATCAATTTAGAGAAGGGCTCTTCTCCGTAGCGATATAATACTTGAGAAAGTTCTTCAAAGCTATATTGGTTTACAAGCTGATATGCAGAGAATTCTTGTCTTTGATTCATACGCATATCAAGTGGTGCATCAAGCTTATATGAAAATCCTCTTTCTTGAATATCAAGCTGAAAGGAGGAAACACCTAAATCATATAGAATACCATCTATATGATCTACTCCAAATTTGGCAAGTTCTTTTTTTATATCTACAAAATTTGCAGCTACAAACGTATAATTCTTTCCAACAGCCTCTAGCTTTTCTTTGGCTCTTGTAAAAGCATATTCGTCCTGATCAAAACAATATAAATGGCCTGTAGTCAATTTAGAAAGGATTAAAGAACTATGACCACCACCACCAGTTGTAGCATCAACATAGATGCCATCTGGCTTAATATCAAGCATATTTACTGCCTCTTCTAATAAAACAGTAGTATGTGTGTACATAAAGTCTTCCTCCTTTCTTCTCTGTTTATACATTTTTAAAAATTATATTTCAAAAGAGGATTTATTAAAGAACCTCTTCTACGTTATGAGATTATACCACAAATCGAGAAAAAGACAAAACAAATAAGAAAAAATAACATTTTTCGCTTTTAAAATTTATATAATACTATCTTATTCTATTCTTTTTCTTGAAATTGGTAAATTTTTATTCTTTCTAACTGGTAAATGTGAATATCTCTCCATAAATAGAAAATAGACACTCCTAGTGTCTATTTCTACCTTTAATATTTACTTAAAAATATTATTCTTCAGTCTTCTCAGCCTTAGGAGCAACTACTAATTTTCCTTTATAGAAACCACAGTTTGAACATACTCTATGAGCTAATGTTAATTCACCACAGTTAGGACAAGTAATCATTCCAGGTGCTTTTAAAGCTAGATGAGAACGTCTAATAGCCTTCTTCATCTTTGAAGTTCTACGAAAAGGTACTGCCATACTTCACACCTCCTATAATAAATCCTTCAGCTTTGCAAAAGCAGGATTAATCCCATCAGATTCATCATTTGATTCATCCTCATCACTTTCAAAGCTTACCCCTTCAGCAGCTACAGTCATAGGCTTATTCATAAGAATATTAGTTAAGACTGCTTCTTTTGTATCAAGGGTTTGTTCTGTGATGATAAAGGCATCTTCAATTTGATCATCTGTAGTAAAAATCTCTTCAGCATGAGCTGAAATCTTATATGGTACATCCTGTAAGGTAATGGCACACTGCATTACAAGATTTACCTCAAAGCTAAAGGTAACTAAATAAGTATCTAAGCCTCTCTCATGGATTACATAATCAATCTTTACAGTATCTACAGAACGAATATCCTCAAAGTCTTGTAAATCCAAAGACAAATCAAGTTCTTCGGTTGTATGATATGGCATAGAAAGCTTACGTAATTGAGCTAAAGTTAAACGCATAAAAAATCACCTCAGCTTTATAATTATATAAATTTTAGATATAAAAGTCAAGGAATATTTTCCTTAGAACACAAATGAAATACTATATATTAATTATTTTTAAATTTTTTTTAGAAAATTAATCTTTATCTTCTAAAATATTACTTTCTGGTTCTAAAAATAATTGATGGCGT
>CAMWJY010000142.1 GCA_947174685.1 uncultured Mollicutes bacterium
GCTCATGGCAATTCTGATCCTTTTGCTTTCTTCCATGCGATTCGTTTAGCTCGTGAGCTAGTAGAGGCAGATATCATCAACAAAGTAGTTGCTAAGCTTCCTACAGAAGAGGCATAATTGCTTTTGACGTAGGGATAGAGAACAAATACTTTTATTACCACTTATAAAATCTTTTTAGAAGATATTAGATAATAATAGAGTGGCTTATAGTAAATAATATTAAAGATGGATGAAATAAGGCAGATATTTGTATAGATACCAAAAATCCAAAACATACCATTATTTTGGTAAAGCACAAGGATATTTTGACTTGGGAGAAAATGAAAATTAGGAGATGAAAATATGGATTTTTCAAGCTTAGAAAATCAAATTGAATATCATTTTCATAATTTGGATTTATTAAAATTAGCTTTAACGCATTCCTCTTATGCAAATGAGCATCAGTTAGAATGTAATGAGCGATTAGAGTTTTTAGGTGATGCAGTATTACAGCTTTGTATGTCCAAATACTTATATCAAAAAATTCATTTTGATGAAGGTGTTTTATCTAAGACTAGAGCGAAGTGTGTCTGTGAGGAAGCATTAAATGTTTATGCGGATAAAATACATTTAGCAAAGTATCTTTTATTAGGTAATGGAGAAGAGCATAGTGGTGGCAGAAGCAGACCAGCAATTATTGCAGATGCCTTTGAGGCAGTTTTAGGAGCTATCCTATTAGATTCTAATTTTGAAACTGTATACCAAGTATTTGAAAAAGTTGTATTACCATATCAAGATATCGTATTACAGATAAAGGAT
This sequence comes from uncultured Mollicutes bacterium, assembly GCA_947174685.1. Classification (GTDB taxonomy): domain Bacteria; phylum Bacillota_I; class Bacilli_A; order Acholeplasmatales; family Anaeroplasmataceae; genus Pelethenecus. The sequence continues at coordinate 799 of CAMWJY010000142.1, forward strand.
TATAAATCTGTATTTCAGGAGAAGGTTCAAGCAGATAAAAGAACACTTCATTATGAAATTGTTCATGAAAGTGGACCTGCCAATGATAAAACCTATGAAGCAGTTGTCTATATGGATGAAATTTTAATGGGAAGAGGCATTGGCAAAACCAAGAAGGAAGCAGAACAGAATGCGGCAAAAGAAGCATTAAATAAGGAAGCACGTGGATAAATTTCATCATATACTATAATGGTGATGTTTTATGATTATGGCAATCATAGGAATTTGCGGGAAAATGGGGAGCCAAATCTACGAAAGATATAAGAATGAATTTCAGATTGTTGGAATAGATGAAATCAAGCATAAAGAGGTGGAAACCTATCAAAGTATTTTAGAGGTACCTTATACAATAGATGTGGTAGTAGATTTTTCTTCAACAGAAGCTTATGATACGCTTGTGCAAGCCTTAAAAAAGGGATATATTGTTTTGAGTGGCACTACAGGGTATAGCTTTGAACAAATAGATGAGCTTTCTAAGCTGGCAGAAGAAAAGGAAACAGCATTTATTTGGAAGGCAAATTATGCCAAGGGAATTAAGCTTTTTTCAAAGCTCTTAGAGGATTGTAAAAAGGAATTCGAAATTCTAGATTTTGTTGAAATTCATGCAACCTCTAAAAAGGATGCACCTAGTGGTACTGCCAAAGTGTTAGCAAGAAGTCTAGGAATTTCAGAGGATAAGATTCAATCCTTGAGAATTAATCAAGCCCCTGCAATTCATGAAATTATATTTTCATCAGAGGATGAAAGAGTTTATCTTCGTCATGAGATTCTACAAAAGAAAGCCTTTATTACTGGCTTTGATGAAGATTTAAGAAAAGTACTTAGGAGTTGATGTACATGTTAGAAGAATTATATAAGAAGGGTTATTTAAATTATGAACAGCTTATATTTGATCAAGCAAAGGCTTTGGGTCTAAATGCTGAAGAGGTATTTGTTTTAATTCATATTTTAAAGAACTACTTACTTACAAATACATTATCCGTAGAAGAAATTCAAGCTCAGGTTCTTATGAGCCCAGCTAAACTAGACAAGCTAGTAGCTTCTTTAATGGAGCGTGAATTTTATGAGGTGTATTTGACTTATGATAAAGGGAAAGGTATGGAATGCATTTCCTTTAAGCCGTTATTTACTAAGCTAGAACAGCTTTTACAGCAAAAGACAAGCCCAGATACCTATGATATTGAAAAGGCAAATAAATATATTTCTTCTAAGCTAAACCGTGTACTTACAGCATCTGAACTAGAAATACTTCAAGGCTTTATGATTGATGATCACTATACCTATGATCAAATTGCGGCAGTAGTAGATCATATCAAATCAACAAATAAAGTTTTATCTATGCGAAGTATCGCAATGGGACTTGCAAATAAACGCTATGAGGTTAAGCCTGCAAAAGAGGTACCAGCTGCTTTTCAGGATTTTTTAAAGAGGATTTAAAAATGAACGCAGTAAAATCCAAAGAAATTTTAGATGAAATCAGAAAAATCATCCCTGCTCCTAAATGTGAACTTAATTATTCTAATCTTTTTGAGTTGGTTTGTGCAGTTATGATTTCTAGTCAAACTACAGATAAAAGAGTGAATCAGGTAACTCCACTATTATTTCAAAAATATCCTACACCTAAGCTATTAAGTGAAGCCACATTTGAAGATGTTTTTGAAATTATAAAATCCTTAGGCTTTGCAAGAAATAAAGCTAAGAATCTCATATCTATGGCTCAAACCCTTCACAATGTATTTCATGATGAGGTTCCTAAAACCATAGAAGAACTTCAAACCTTGAGTGGTGTAGGTAGAAAAACGGCAAGTGTAGTTTTAGCAGAAGGATACAAGATTCCTGCAATGCCAGTAGATACCCACTTAGAGAGAATGGCCATTCGCTTTGGATATGTGAAGAAGGGAGCTACTGTTTTAGAAGCAGAGGAAAGCTATCGTAAATACATTCCTAAGGAGGAATGGATTGAGGCTCATCATCTTTTACTTTTATTTGGAAGATATCATTGTAAGGCTATAAATCCAGAGTGTCAAAATTGTACTTTGAAAAAATATTGTAAGGTAGAAAAGTAATTTCTACTTTTTTTTTGCCTGAAAAATGATAGCCTTAATTTGGTGATAAAAATGAAGGTAAAGATATTTGATTTTGAGCATGAACAGGATTTAGAGGATGCTTTAAATAATTTTTTTTCTGAGCATCCAAAGATAGAAATCAAAAATTTATGCTATCAAACCAGCCATTTTGCAATAAATGGGGAGCAAATTTACTCTTTTTCCTGTTTAGTGCTTTATAAATGATTTTTCTCCACTTTTTGGACAAGATTTTATCAATACGAAATTTCTTTTCTTCTTGTTTCAAAACGTTTATAATGGTTATAACAACATGAGTAAAAGGAGAAAGGTAATGAAAAAAAATATTTTTGTTGAAGAAATCAAGAGAAGGGAGCATGAGGATGAAAACACCTATTCGATGATTGGGACTGAGCTTAAGCGGGCACGTACAAGTCAGTCGCAGACATTGTCCTCTGTGGCAGGAAATCTTTGTTCGGTTTCCTATTTGTGTAAGGTAGAAAAGGCACAGCTCAAACCAAATCGGTATATGCTGAATGAGATTTGTAAGAAGCTGAATGTAGATTCACCGAAATTAAATTTATTGTTTGAATTGAAGACAATGATTATGAAGGTTGTCAGCTATTACTACCAGCATAAGCTAAAGGAAATTGAAAGTGTGTATGATTCATGTAAGGTTTTTGATAATTATCGGTCTAAGCTGATTATGTTCATTTATTATATTTCGGCTTATAAATTTGCTGAGGCAAATGATATTTCTAAGGAGTTATTTAAAATAACTAGCGTGATGCATGAGGATGAACTTAGTGTTTTTATGGTATTTTATTCTATTTTAAAATACTATGAAGAAAACTATTTGGAAACTATTGATAATTTGAAGAATCT